>SLGA01000119.1 GCA_007123985.1 Balneolaceae bacterium
TTTTAAATTTAATTCTTTTAATAATTTACGGTTCATAAATCATTTTTCTCGTCATCCCGCCATCAATCACAAAATTTTCTCCGGTTATAAAATTATTCTCCGGATTACAGAGAAATAGACAAGCCCGGGCGATGTCATCCGGTTTTCCTACTCTTTTTGAGAGATGTTGCTGATGATCTTTTTCACGCAACTTTTTATAATCTCCCGTATGAATCCAGCCGGGGCTGATTGCATTCACCGAAATACCATAATCCGCCAGGGACACCGCCATTGCATGGGTCAATGCCAGTAACCCACCTTTTGACGCTGCATACGCCTCAGAACCGGGCTCCGACATTAGCGCTCTTGTCGATGCAATATTCACGATTGATCCACCTCCAGAGGTTTTTATAACCACGGCCATTTCGCGAGAACACACAAATGCAGATCGAAGGTTTGTATTTAACACCCGATCCCAATTCTCAATAGTTAGTTCATCAAACGGCTTGAATTCAGAAATTCCCGCGTTATTAATCAAATTGTGAATTGCGCCATACTCCTTAACGGCTCTCTTCACCATCACTTTGATCGAATTGGGCTCAGAAACATCGGTTTTAACGAACAAAGCTGAACCGCCTGATTCTTGAATTTCATCTTCCAGTTCTTTCCCTGCATTTTCATCTTTATCCGCAATTACCACCCGAGCCTGTTGACCGGAAAACCCATGCACAACAGCCCGTCCTATCCCATTAGCACCACCTGTTACAACAACCGTTTTATCCTTGAAGCTCATCATTCCACTGATTTCTAAATTTTGTTTACAATTTATTAATAATGGTACTTTTTATTAAAAGATCATGATTAAATCTAATAAAAATGAAAAAAAAGTTATTTATGAACACAGGAACCATTATCCTTCGGATTGTTTACCTGCTTTTTGGATTAGCCGCCGGGTACGATATTGCAAAATCCATTCACGCAACTTCGTACGAATTTTCACTCCTCACATATCTCCCTTTTTTCTGGCTTTAGCTGCTGGGGAGTTTCTATCTTTGAGAATTTTTAAAGGTGGAAAAAATAAAAACTGAACTATTGATTAGTGCTCATAAAAAAAGCGGAAACTGTTACGTTTCCGCTTATCCAAATCGATTATCTGCCTGAATATTATTTCTTGATTTCGTCAAGAATTTTTTTGGCACCATCTACGCTATCATTTAGTGCTGCTTTTACAACATCTGTAGCACCGCCACCTACTTCGTTAGCTGCTTCGAGTGCGGCAATAACCGCTGTTTTGGTTGCCTTAATTGTATCACCGCCAACCTGTTTTACACCACTTACGGCTCCTTTTACAGCCTCAACGGCAACAGCTCCAACATTTTCCCCAAGCTCTTTAGCACTATAGATAGCCTGCTGAACAGCTCCTTCAACAGCGTCTTTCTGCTCAACACCGCCCGACATGGCACCCTGAACAGCTCCATCAACAATGCCTTTTACGGCTTTTATAACTGATACACCAATATTACCTATCCCTTCAATTGCTCCCTTTACGATGGATGCTGGAACTTGAATGCCTTTCAAAACAAGGTCACCTGCTCCTCTAATTGTGGTAACTGCTACATCTTTTACTGAAGCTACAACCGTTGAGCTTACATCAGCAACACCTTTAAGTGTTGAAGTGACTCCACCTTTAACTCCGTTTACAACTTTGTTAGCTACTTGAATTGCCATAACATTCTCCTCTTTTATTTAACATTTTGTTGTCAATAAGTAGCTGTTATAACGTATTTTAAGTAGGTATCGTTCAAAAATTCCACTTCACATACCCTGCAACCAGAGTACCGGCGTTGGCAAATACAGAGTCGTCACTGCCTGCAAAAATCTGAGCCAGGATATTCAAGTCTATATTCTGAGTAAGGGAGTGTGTAATTGAGGGTGAAATAAATACTGCACTTTCATCGGGATACCAAATTGCGGCCAGTGATCCGTTCCATACCGGTGAAAAGGGATAGCTCGCCGACCCGGTAAACTGGTAACGTGAAAACGAAGGATTGTCGGCTGATAGCGGCTCACCCAGAAGCTGGAACTGGTCACGCCCGCCATCTTTATTGTAGAGCCCTTCCACAACAAGGAACAGGCTGTTTTCAAACATATGGTCGGCAGATAGTGCTGCAATTAAATTGGTTTCGCGATTGCCGGCCGGGTTTTCTTCGAGGTCAGTGAAAAGCATCACTTCACCCTTGAAGCCCGATTCCCTCACGTTACCGGCCCATCCGCCGCCAACTGCCAAACGGTTTTTGAAATATCCGGAAATCAGCTGGATGTCGTAACCACGTGTATTAAATCCGTAGAGAGCGGCAGCAACCGAATTTCTCATATCGCGGGCAGGACTGAAGGCAACCTCCACTCGCGAAGCCCAATCTATAAAATGCTGAATCCGAACAGCATCCGTACCCGGTCGCTCGGGATAATCAAATTCATAAAAGGAGTAGATATTGAAAAGGTCGTTCGGATTGGTCACCATATTGATCCCCCAGTTCACCCGCTGCCGGCCCACCGTTACCCGCCAGTCATCATTGTACCAGTCAAGGTTCAGGCGGTCGGGTATGTAGTGTATCAAAAAGTTATCCTGATCGGCAATGACCCATGACAGATCAAAATAGCCGTCATCGAAATCAACCAGTTCAGCGTATGATAATCCCGGTATATCATTCAGTTCATTCACCAGATCACCGGCAAAAAAACGGGTTCTCATCTGCCAGTTGAAGGTAAGGCTGGATGACACATCATATCGGATATTCAGCCTGTTTTGGAGCCGGTATTCCCAGAACGAATCAGTATCGAAAGGTTCGGGCAGGTCGGCACTGATCCAGACAGGCATTCCCTGCACATATCCGCTGATACGGAGATTGTCGGTCTGGGCGTAGACGGTTGTGGCCCAAAGGGTGAGGGTTAGTATGAGGTTTAGGTATTTCAATTATGAGAGAAATATTCAATGTGAGTTCGGGATATTGACTGTTTCAGGAGTGTCCCCCTTTGAAGGGGGCAATGGGGGATGAAAAATTGTGTATACAAAGTAAAAAATGGATTTTTCAGTAGAATCTTAACTCAGCGAATCATCCCCCTGCTCGCTAAGCTCGCTCTCCCCCTTCGAAGGGGGACTTTTTCTTTCATCCTTATCAATCGCACCATCAACCATGGTAATCACACGTCTCGCCCGGTCAATTACGCGCTGGTCATGGGTGGAGAAGATAAAGGTGACGTTTTCCTCTTTGTTCATTTTCTCCATCATATCGAGAAGGTTCATGGCGGAGTCGGTGTCGAGGTTTGCAGTGGGTTCATCGGCGAGAATAAACTTGGGACGCGACGCTAATGCCCGAGCAACTGCTACTCTCTGCTGCTCACCGCCGGATAGTTGTTTAGGCCGGGAATCGAATTTTTTACTGAGCCCCATGGCTGTCAGTAGTTCTTCAGCCCGTTCTTTCATTTCTGATTTTTCACGCTTTTGCAACAGCATGATGAACGAGACATTTTCGTAAGCGGTGAAAACTGGTATCAGATTATAGGCCTGGAATACAAACCCAATGTTGTTCAGGCGAAAATTGATCAGTTCTCGGTCTTTCATCCCTGTAATCCTCGTGCCGTCTATCTCTACAAACCCTTCATTGGGTATATCGAGGCCACCAATCATATTTAACAGAGTGGTTTTTCCTGAACCTGATGGCCCCCGTACAGTTGTGAATTCACCTTCTTCAAATTCGAGACTTACATCACGCAAAGCATGCACAGGAATGGTATCCGGATTGTAAATTTTTGAGAGGTTCTGGGTTGTTATAATTGCCATGGTTTTATGTTCTAATGAATAATTAATTAGAGCGCTCCCCCTGAGTAAGGAGGGGGACAGGGGTGGTAGACATAAGGTTTTGAGCCTTCATCAACCATCCCTAAATTATCTAATGCGTTCAAAAGTGAGCCATCCTTGAGAAGGAGGGGACTTTATATCTCCATATTTTTGTAATTCACACTTCATTCTCTAACCACCTCCCCCGGGTTCAACCTTAACGCTTTGATTGCAGGATATATAGCCGCAAGCAGTGCTGTAACCACCACAAGGATAATGGTTGTGACATAATCATTTGTATATGCTATGGGATACACAACCGCATCATATCCAAACTCCGCCATTGAATCCCCGCCCATTGAGGTCATATCAATTCCTTTTTCTCCAAGATATCCCAAGGTGAGCCAGGCCAGCAACAAACCGCCACCCGCACCGGTCATCGTTAGAATGACCGATTCCATCATAATCATCACAAAAACCCTCAACTTACTCATGCCGATTGCAAGGAGCATTCCCAATTCTCGCATTCGTTCAAATATCGCCATTAGCATAGTGTTTAAAATTCCAAAGGCCAGTGCAAGAAGAATCACCGCCATGATGTAAACAATTAAATTCCCACCAGCATCAGTGATATACCTGAGTTCGGGCGAGAGTTCATACCAGGTTTCCGCGATTATTTGATCAAACTGATAGTTGAGATCAGTTCTTACCGAATCGCTGAGTTCTTCCCGGTCAACCAAAATTGCAATTTCATGAAATACCACTTCACCAGCCAATAAATCCTGCAGATCATCAGATCGAACAAATACATTTCGCTCATCGTATGGATTTGACGCCGTCCTGAAAAGCCCTGTTATAGTGAATGAGCCCGATGTAATTTCATTTTCAAGATCCTGGAATGTGAGTACTATCCGGTTTCCAACCTCAACATTCAGTTTATCTGCAAGCCGTTCGCCAAGCAATACCGGGTTTCGTAATTCACTGTCGAGATAGTCACCTGTGGTTAGGTTTTCGTGGAACGTTGTAGTGGCCCGTTCACGGTCGATTTGTACACCCCGGATCTGCACACCCGATGTTGTGAGGGGTGATTGTATCATGCCATCGGTAAGTGTTCGTGCTGACCATGAAAGTACGCGTTCGTCTCTTTCGAGAAATCTGAAAATTTCGTCCTTATTTTGGATATACATCCATGGTTCACGCTCAGTTAGAAATTCCGGATGATGAATCTGAACGTGGGTAATTTCCTCCTGAATCATATTTACAAAACGCTGATGGATCCAGCCATTTGTAAGTGCCGTAACCAGGATCCCCGCCCATAAACCTGCTATTATGGCCATCATCAAAACTCCGCTCCGTGCCGGATGCCTCCAAATATTTCGCCACGATATGGATAAAAGCATTTTCATTTTGATTATTCCTTGTTCATCAGTCTTGAGCCCTGAGATTTTCTCACGACTCAAGATTGATGACTATTATCTAAGCTTTCGAAGCGTCAAGAATTTTCAGTGTTAAAATTTTTATCGTCGGGTAAAAACATATTATGGTTGTGAGTATGAAAACCATCATACCTTGCCATATAAAAATTTCCGGTGAAAGTGCCGTAGGCATCACTGGTTCTATGCCCCATTCAGCTACCAGTTCTTCCATATTCCCACCAAGTACAATCGGGTTGAAATGGAAATAGAGAATGGGGAAGAGGCCCAGCACAAACCCGGCCAGTACACCCAGTATAGTGATGAAAAAAGTTTCGATGAAAACCACAAAAGCAAGTTTAATCCGCTGCATACCAACCGAGAGCAGGATGCCGAACTCTCGCATCCGTTCAAGAGTCATTGTTAAGATGGTGCCGAAGATTCCGAAACCGATCACCACATAGAGAATTCCCATCATCAATCTTGATTGTGCCCGGTCAAATTCTAGGGCTTCTACCAGTTCAGGGATCATCTCTCGCCAGGTAAATACAGCCAGTTCTTCATCTTTAAAATCTGTCCGCAGTTGTTCAGCTACAGGTTCAATGTTTCGGCTGCGAGAGGGTGTAACGAGTAAAGCAGTGATGTGATCGTCTGCTGACAAAAGCCACTGTGCGTCGGGCAACGAGAGATAGACAAGCTGGTTGTTCATCTCTCGTGTGGGATGTCGCAAAAGACCGGATATTTCATACAGCCCGGATGCCGTCATGCCGAAACGGCCCTGACCAAGTAGCACCAACGAATCTCCTACTGCAAGATTTAACCTACTTGCCAGCCCCTCAGAAATAACTGCTGTTCCATCACCCGGTTCAAAAAATTTGCCCTCTGTCAAACGATCTTTCAGGTTGTTAAGCTGATCTTCCCGGTCTACATCAATACCCATCACAAATGCACCTCTTGTTACTTCTGCACCGGCTGCAAGCATGAATGTTTCTATACGCGGGATGGTATATTCTACCAATTCAAAATCTCTTACGCGGACTGAAAATGAATCGTCGTAATAGAAAGCATTATCGAGTGATGGTTCATCTTCAAACCGATAATCCTGCACCTGGATATAACCTGTGTGAAACCGAGTCATGTTTTCAATCATTACATCATGCGCGCCCTTCTCCAACGACTCAAGAAACAAAGCAAATACCACGGCAAACATGATCGAACTAACGGTAATCAGCGTCCGCCTTTTATTTCTCCAAATATTTCGCCATGCTAGTTTTAGATACATGGTTTAGTGTTTATTTTGTTGAGTCCCCCTTTTCGATGGGGAGGATAAATTACTTACCTATATACTATTCTGACACACTGTTGACACTGAGTTACAGGTCACTGTTACCTAACCCTTCTCATATTTTGCTGCGTAAAAAATGATTCGCCCAAATCCACATCAAATTCCAGGCTTTTATATTCCAGTATCGTTCTCTGTTCAGGTTTATCAGCTGGTATAAGAATCATTTTTGAAGGGAACACACGATCTCCCATTTCACCTATGTTCAAAAATTCAATGGTATTGGCCAGTTCATCCCTTTGATCATAATTCTCTTCTCTGAGCATAATGTAGTGCTCTTTATCTACCCATATAAGCACTTTTCCCCATACAATTGACGATTCTGGTTTTGGAATCAGTTCAAGTACCCAGGCTTCTCGGCCGTTATACTCTTCTTCGCGCAAAATTTGATGTTCATAGTCTTCTATAGTTGAGCTTTCCCGAACCAAATCATCGTTTGTAAAATCGGAGCCCATCCATGATTGAGACATCATTGAAGGCGGCATTTTGATTGTGCGATCGATGTTTGGTACGTAATTCCAAATCTCATTGTGACGCTTCAGGTAAGTAGTGCCCTGATCGCGTGCAGGAGCTGTAACCAATATCAGCGAATAATCTTCACCCAGTGCCCATGCCTTCATGCTAATTTCCCGGGTGTAACGCGGTCGCTCAATTTTCATGGTCATTTCAGCTTCACTCGATTCTCCCCGCATTGCCTGTTCCATCTGTTCTATGATGTCGGCTGCAGTTTGAGCCTTTGCTGTTTCAGAAAAGTGCAGCATAACAGCAATTGATAAAAGTGCTGTTAAAATTAGTCCAGGTACTTTTTTCAACGATCTTTTCATGTTGATCGAATTTTTAGTTCTTAGTGGTATACCATCTCCAATTGATCGATAAAATGTATGATGTACTGATCAATCGTACGGTCTGCTTCTCTGATGGCTTTAATCACCTTTTCTATGATTGATTCGAATTGTTGATTATGATTTTCCATCTCTTTTACTTTTTGCGATAATGTTCTCTTTCTCTGCTTCCCACTTCTGTAGTACTTTGTCTACTTCATCACCGAGCCATTTATAAAATGATGATACTTCAAGTGTCCATTCATGAACTCGATCATTTTTCTCCTTCAGGCCGCGGCCTTTATCAAGCACTTCTGCAAATTTTACGAACAATGTAATACGCTGTTTCAAAATACTGCCTACCTGCATATTACTGATTCGATAGTACGTTTTGCGATCTCCAGGCAGAGATACAGGTTCTACAAAGCCAACAGCAATCAGCTGTTTTGTAGTACCGCTGATACTCCCTTTACTGGCCTTCAACACTTCCATTATTTCATTGAACGAAACGGCTTCCTTGTCGCAAACAATCAGATAACCAAGTATGCGTCCGGCCATGCGTGTCATGCCAAATAGTTCAAATGCCATACCTGCTTCTTCTATATATCTGAGTTTCTCTTCTGTCATTATACTCGGTTTATTTACTTCTCTTTCGTAAAACTACAAATAAAGTTCATTTAGTTCAAATATTATTGAACTAAATGAACAATAATGATTTCTTGCACTTTTTCTTTTCAATAGTGGCAAAGGGTTTCATGCAGACCAGTAGTAAATCAGTGCCCGAAGAACTGGAAACCTGCGCTGAATCCCACCCAGAAAGTAAAGTCGCTGCCACCGCGTTCACCCCTTAAAATTGAATACCAAGCATACTCATTACTGCGGGCCTCTCTCGATAACAGAAGATTAAATGAGGGGCCGGCATACAGACCAAACCCACCTGAAAGATCACGGCCAATCAGATACCTGAAGCTGTAAATACTATTAAGGCGAGTACTAAAACTTCCCTCCTGAACATTTTGGATGCTCAGATCCCGCATACGGAAAAAGCCTTCATATCGAGGATTTTCCCAGGCTTCATCAAGTGGTTTGTATGTCCCGATGGTCCACCCGAGGGTCCATACATCGCGATCTCTTAAAAAGGGATTGTATCCAAGCGATACCATATTGTAGATTTCCCGCGTGCCCAGTTTTAGCCCTATGTTTTGAAAACCGGCGTCACTCAACCATACATCCAGGTTATGGCGGCCATTGTTGTAATAGCTGATTAAACCAATGGGGATGCCTTCAAAATCATGCGCAAAATTGAATAGCCCGATCTGCGCACCGCGTACTGTGTAAGCAAAATTTGCAAGTCCGGACACTTGAAATCCCTGCATGTTTCGCGTCAGATTTACTCCCCCGGCAAAAGCAAAGCCCTGCATATCCCGAGAGAGATTTGTTACACCTGCAAAAGCAAAGCCTTGCTGGCGGTCTGCATTAAAATTTCCGAAGCCTGCAAACTGAAATCCCTGCGAATCATCCACACTGGCATTGAATATTCCTGCAAACTGAAATCCCTGCAGATCCTGCCTGGCAATATTTCCAACACCCGCTACCTGCAGACCCCGAACCGAGCCATACCCTGCATTCACAAAAAATGACCCCTGTAAACCCTGGAGCGAACTCTCAGAAATGTTTGCTAATCCCGAGAGCTGAACACCCGCCATACTAAGACGGGAAAAGTTAGCGAATGCGGCAAAATTGGCGCCATTCATCGTTCCGCCTGAAACATTAAATGTGCCAAACTGAATACCGCTTGTATATGCCTGATTGATGTTGATCAAGCCAAGTTCAAACCCATCAAGACCACCATTGTACCCTCCCAAAATATTTAATGAGTAGCGTGCTGTATAGTTTACGGCATCAATACCGTTGGTGCTAAGTCCCGGTATTACCGAAACTCTAAATTCTCGATATTCAAGCTCATTCGATGTTTGTGAATGAGCCAGTTCGATCGTAAACAAGAATACTATGAGAAAAATCAGGTATTGTTTCATCAGATTTACCCTTATATGGTACGTCTTATTGCCTCTGTTAGAATCTGCACAAAACAAAAATACAAAATGATTGCAATTATTCGAGTTGAGGAGTTCAGTCCATCAAAAATCTAAAAAGAACGGCTAAAAAGTGTATCTTCAACCTTGATAAATTCAACAGATTATTTCCATGAATATTTCGATTCCTTCTGAAACAGATCTCTTAAAAGCAGTTATCGTTCATACACCCGGCAGGGAAGTTTCCCTGGTAAATCCCGGTATAAAA
>SLGA01000211.1 GCA_007123985.1 Balneolaceae bacterium
AAACCCGCGCTGGTAATTACACCCATACCTGACCTCATACTTTTAAGAAACGGGCGATTACCCACCGGATGCATAATTACATTTTCGCGTTCGATGATTTCAGAACAGGATGGAGAAAAGATATGCCATTCCACACTTTTAAGCTGACTGAAAAGTGTGAATAGAGTATCATGATGAAATGCTGGCAGGTAAACGGTGATATGTTTTCCTTTTTCAACTTCAAGTTCTAACACTTCTTTTCTGATAACAGGCGGTAGGATAAATGAATCATACCGCAAAAAATGAAACCCAACAGCGTGTTTGCAAGGGGCAAAATTTTTAAGTATTTGTTCTGCTAAAAGTGATGTGCGTTTTGGACGCGGGCTATTTTTCGACAGAAAAGAAGCTTGATGACTGAGTGCAACTGCCGGAGCAAGTTTATTGTGAGACGCCCAGGCTGTAACGGGTTCATAATCTGAAATGATTAAATCATAGCGACTCACATCCAATGAGTGAATGTCTTTTAAAAAAGTGACCGGCCGAATCTTTAATGCAGTTTGTAAATTGGAAACACCACCCTTAGAATCGTATGCAAGGCTCAATCCCCTTTTCTGAATTACAGGCGTGTTCTCAAGCGTCATACTGCAGTTATAGCCGCTTACAATTACATCTATATCGGCACTTTTTGCCAAGATTGGAAGAATTTCGCGTGCCCTGCTAATGTGTCCGTGGCCGGTTCCCTGTATTCCGTAAAGTATTTTCATTTTATTTGTATAAGTGATTTTGTACCGTTTTTTTGAATTAGCTTTTCGATTCGTTCACCGGCAATGAACTCCTCTTCTTTATATCTGTACATGTTCCACTCATCACCGTTGTATTCAAGTGCTGTAAGATTTTCAATCCAGTCACCTGAATTCATGTAGATGACGGATCCTTTTTCATTTTCAAACCCCCGAATTTTTGGCTGATGAATATGTCCGCAAATCACATAATCATATCCCTGGTCTATCGCCAGTTCAATTGCGGTTGTCTCAAAATCATCGATGAAACGAACCGCCTTTTTAACACTTTCTTTTATCTTTTTTGAAAGAGATAGTTTTCCCTTGCCCATTTTTACAGAAATACGATTTACCAAACGATTGAGAAGGATGAGAAGCTCGTACCCGTGGCTGCCTATTTTTGCAATCCATTTGCTGTATTTCATGCTCACATCGAATATGTCTCCGTGAAAAATCCATACCTTCTCACCATTTAAATCGAGAATCAATTTATCCCTGATGAAGAGCGGGCCAAGCTGAAGACTGGAGACTTTTCTGAGAACTTCATCGTGATTACCGGTGAGATAGTAGATATCGGTTCCGTTTGTCATCATGGTGAGAAGAGTACGCAGAACCATCATGTGAGATTCCGGCCAATAATACTTTTTAAAGTTCCATACATCTACAAAATCACCGTTTAAAACTATAATTTTCGGATCGATAGAATTGAGGTATTGAAGCAGTTCAAGTGCATGGCACCCTACTGTACCGAGATGCACATCGGATAGAACGACAATGTCGAGTGGTCTTTTTTTCATTTTCGTGCAGATGATTATTTCATACAAATTAAATGTTCCACTATTATCTCTTTGTGTTGCAACTGTTATGGGATTGTCATCAGATTGTTAAAAAATTATTTCCTTATTTCATAAAGTATATATTATCAGTAATATAGACTGTTAATCCATCATCATTAGATTTTAATTTATGGCACAAAAAAAGCGCCTTCTCATTTATGGTAGCTATGGCTTTACAGGCAACCTGATTACTGAAAGAGCCATTAATGCCGACCTCGACATAATTTTGTCAGGGAGGGATGAGCAGAAACTTAAAGCACAGGCGAAAAAGTGGAAAGTACCCTACAAACGTGCTTCACTTGAATCGCCTGAGGAACTTGATGCTGTTTTGAATAATGTATCTGTGGTGTTGCACTGTGCCGGGCCATTCATCCATACATGGAAACCGGTTGCGGAAGCATGCCTCCGAAATAACTGCCATTATCTCGATATAACCGGAGAGATTATTGTTTTTGAATCGCTTAGAAAAATGGATAAAGCATTTAAAGAAAAAAATTTGATGGCTATGCCCGGTGCCGGTTTTGATGTGGTTCCAACAGACTGTGTAGCAAATTATTTGAGTAACTTAATGCCGGAGGCTACTCATCTTGAACTGGCCTTTAAAGGTTTAGGCGGGAGAATTTCCAGAGGTACCGCCAAAACGATGGTAGAAAATTTGGGTATGGGAGGTGTCGTCAGGCAGAATGGGATATTAATAAAAGTTCCCGCAGGTTATAAAACCCGTGATATCAATTTTCAGGAAAAGGAAGAGCAGTGTGTGTCCATCCCCTGGGGCGACATTTCAACCGCGTATACATCTACAGGAATTAAAAATATTATTGTCTATACAGCTATGCCACCCTCTACAATTCGGAAAATGAAGTGGTTGAAATATCTGAACTTCATTCTAAAGAGAGATTTTGCAAAGCGGTATTTGAAAAAACGAATTGATAAAAATCCGCCCGGCCCAAGCGAAGAACAGCGAAACAATGGACGTTCACTGATTTGGGGTGAGGTGAGAAATTCCGGTGGTGAGGTAACACAGGTTGTGCTTGTAACGGCTGAGGGATATAAACTAACAGCCGAAATGAGTGTTGAAATTGCTTCCAGAGTTATGAATGGTGATTTTAAAAACGGATATCAAACACCGGCTACAGCGTATGGCCACAATCTTATCTTTTCTGTAAAAGGCTCAAAATGGCTTGAAAAATAAAAGTCTCATATCAGCTTAAGTATAGGTTTGATGGAAAGGAGAAAGAGTTCGATATTGAGGAGAAATTTTTAACTAAACAGATAAAATGGCAGCTTCGGGTAAAAAAATAATACACGTACATCTTGGACCGGACAACTACAAAACCGTAATGACGGCCGGTAAACACGAACTTATTTCGGATGAACCAAAAAATATCGGTGGCAGTGATGAGGGGCCGGATCCGTATGATTATTTACTAATGTCACTGGGTTCGTGCACTGTAATTACGGTGCGGATGTATGCCGAAAGAAAGGGGTGGGATATAAAGGATATTTATATGGAACTGCGCCACTCAAAAGATTATGCAGAAGATTGTAAGGATTGTGACGATCCTAAAGCTAAGATAGATATGATTGAAAAAGAGATTATTATAAAAGGTGATCTTACGGACGAGCAGCTTGATCGATTGCTTGAAATATCAAAAAAATGTCCGGTTCATAAAACTCTGCAGGGCGATCTGGAGCTTAAATCATCCATCAGCAGAAAGTAGAGGGCATTCAGTACAGTAGTTAGCCGAAAGAAAATAAAATCTGTGGACAAACTTCATCTGAAGTGGCTTCACCATTTTTTGGATCACCCTTAATTCTGCAAAAATTCATGATGAAATGCGGTTCTCTCTTATGTTTTTTTGCGAAGGTATGCGCAATTGTTTCCTGCCAATACCCAACATTCAGCCACGTAAACGGATTGTCGAACTTTGATGTAATCAGGTGCCAGTTCTGGCTTTTTGTTTTATCATCTCCAAACCCACAATTTTGAATAAACTCTTGTTCTGGGTGTTCCAGTTTTAACTGATAGTACTCGGTATATCTTTTAAGTTCATCCTCAAAAGATTCGTCAGTTTTGTCCGAATCGAATGAGTTTTCAGGAGATTCATGATATTTCTTTTCATCCATCCTTATGGATGCGATTACTTCATGATTTTCAATTGACGGAAAACTTTGAATAAGGAAATACGATTTGCTGTTTTCAATTTTATAAGAAAGTGCTTTTAAAACCCTACCGATTGCAATTACAGCTGCCCTATAAGCCTCTTTATCTTTCAGGTAGTGCCGAAGTACGGATAACTCAATTGAATTCCCGGATATTTGATACCGCCAGGTGTGAGACTGATAGGTATCAGCTTTTTTTCGAATTTCAAGAATCCAGTTTTCCAACATGGTTGTATTCAGTTATTAATTTCGTTGATTTGGAATCTCAGTAAGACAAATTCCTTTCTATTGTATCGGCTCACTTCTAGTTGTACCCTGTGCACATACCTCTAATATCAAAAGAAAATATGTACGTATAGAAGGGCAGAACTCTGATTTGCTGATAGGGTAATTCCCTATACAGAGGGTTTCTGTTCAGGCAGAAATTTTAACAGGAGACAATATTTCTGAGTTTATTTTATCTGGAGCCTGGAAGTTCATCGGTATCACAAACAGTACATGCGTGATTATTTTCTGATGCTATCAGGTCGAAATTTACGGAAAGTTCATCATCGGCTTTCACAAGCCCCATGAGTGCTGTTGGAGGTTCTACTCCAAAATCAGACATTCGAATGGTTGTTTTTCCTATTGCCCGAACTTTATCGTGTTCCAGGTAATACGCCCTGGTAACAAAACGAATATTTCTTGTGCTTCCGGCAACAGTTAAAGAGCCGTTAACTTCAATTTCAAATGCGTCATCTGCTTCTTCAGGCCCATTTAGCATTGTTGCATTATCGAACATGAATATGATTTCCGGGAATTCATCTGATTTTAGTGCTTGCTGCAGATCACGGTTCATTCTGCTGCGTCCGCATTCGAACCCATCAACCCTGATTTCAACTTTCAAATAGAGGCGTTTGCTAACATCCTGTAAAAATTCAGGGTTCGGATCTTCAAAAAGTGTGGCTTCACCAAAATATTGATTTGCCTGGCATTCAAACTCGTTGATGTTTGAGCGGCCTTCAATCCAAAGTTTGCTCACCTCTTCAGGTGTGTATGTAACCTGCCGCGAAAAAGCCTCTTCCATAGTTGCGAATATGGTGAGTATCGCAGCTAACAGTACTGTTAGTATGGATGAGGCTATTTTCATGTATCAGATGTTACTATCGTGCAAAGGTTACATCAAAAATAATTTCAATTTCATCGCGAGCGCGAATGGTACCCATAACTGCTGTAGGAGGATCAATATCGAAACTGGTCATCAGCAGATCATGTTTTCCGGCAAAGCGAATGGAGCCGTCGTTGTTTAGTGTAGCTACAACATTCATAGAGATCGAATGGTCTACACCTGCTGCGTTAATAACACCATCAGCTGAGATGTTAGCCTGGTTACCATTGGCTTCAATTCCGGTAATTTCATTGAGCTTGAAAGTAATGGTTGGGTAATCATCACCCTTAAGGTACGATTGTAAGTTGCGGGTTAAGCGCCCGGAATCAGATTCAATGCCATCCACTGCTATGTTAATTTCAAGAGATGAAAAAGCTTCCGGTGTAAGTTCATCGATTGAGAGATTTTCAATTCCGGAAAACACAAGTGTTGCATTTGCATCGGTAATGTCGCCATACCATGAGCGAACGTTACTGTCTCCGTCAATTCTAAATTCGGCGACCTCACTAAGGTTGTAGGTAACATCTTGCGCAGTTGCTGTAGTAAAAACAAATGCGAAGGCTAACAGGGTTGATATAATTACTTTCATTTTCATAACTCATCTGGTTTAAAAATGGGCTTCATTAATTGAAGCCCACTTAATCATATTACAAATTTTATTTAGAAACTGATAACTGCTTCGAGCATCAATCCGTTAAACTTGGCACCATCAAACAATGTTCCTGTGGTAAAGCCGCTGTATGATTGTGTTACATATTCAACTTTAGCCAGTACGTTGTTCGTAAGGAACCAGCCACCACCGATGTTAATTCTATCGATGTCTACACTTTCTCCTGCTGCAGTGTCGCCTGTTACTAAGTTATAACGTCCGCCGAGGTAAATATTTTCACTGCTGCCAAATCTGTAGAGAAGTTCAGCACCTATTTGTGTGAAAGTACGTGAGTCTGCCTCTGCAGCTGCTTTACCTGATGCTACTTCATACACTCCGAAGAACTCAAGACCCTGGAACTTAACAAACGGGTTGATCATGATTGCAGTGAGTTCATTATTGAATCCGGGGTCGAAACGTGGTGTTCTGAATTCACCCGGATTGCTTGTCAGGATGTTATAGTATCTCGATCCGGCACGGTCTCCGGCATAAAGGAACGTTCTGTTAGATTGCCCTGTGTGGTAGAACGATCCTGTTAAACGTAGCCTTAGATCTTCTGAGATCTGTCTGTCGAAGCCAAGCTTACCTACAAGAGATACTCTGGTTGCGAGCTGGCCGGGGGCTGGCTCACGCACACTTTGATTTAGTTTACCATTGGTCATACCAATCATTGCAAGGAAGCCATTGTTCTGGAAGTACACTTCACCACCTACTTCAGTTGTAAACGCATCCATAATGTAGTTGCCTACGAATGGGTTGAAGATAGTTTGGCCGTTGTCGCTTCTTCTGAAGTGAGCATCACCGTAGTTAATTTCCATGTGACCAAACTTAATGGTTACTTTATCCATAATATCACTTGCAAAACCTTCCTGGATGAAATCCAGTCTGTCAACCTGCATGTAACCACCTTTAACGTATGGCTGTGCATGGTGGCGTGATGAGAGATACGTTCTCAGGTGCATTCTTAAACCGTTGTGCAGTTGCACATCGATGTCAAGGTTTGATGTAGCGAGGTTGAAATTCGGGCCGATGTTAAAGATGTTGCTCATAATCGGGTTACCATCTTCATCGGTACCGGTTCTGAATGGTCCGGCATTTTCGTGATCGAGTGCCTGGAACTGTAATGTATTCGCTCCGCCAATGCGAACGGTTACTCCTTCAAAAGGAACGTCATTGTCTTTAGTAGTTTCGAATACGTTAATTCCGGTTCGGTCCGGTGCTCTGAAATATTGCAGGTCTCTTGAGCTTTGAGCCTGTACGGTAGACTCCATGGCTGTCATGGATAGGATCAGTATTGTTAATACTGATAGTAATGTTTTCATGTTATTCTGATTATTAGTTATTAATGATAAATTTCTTTTTTTGTCTGTGTTGTCTGGTCTGATTTTTTTGATTTGTTTCATAACAACGTGACTAATATCCGCACCTTCGAATAAAAGAGTAACGGGTATTATTCTGATCGTAATCTAAGGTTATCCCCGATGGTGGTAGGGGTTCCCCCTATAAAAGATGTGTAAAACGCCTACTAATGATTATAAAAGGCATTTGATTTTACATTGATGGTAGTGCCTGCCGGGGATGAGGTACCTATCAAAAATAATATGAGAATAATTTGCTTAGCAATGGGTAACTTACTGAGATGTACCTTCAACCCATCTTACAGCATGCCGCATAAGATCGTTTGATGTCTCTACCTGTAATTTGTCTTTTATATTTGCTCTGTGACTTTCAACAGTTTTTACTGATATATGCAGTTTTTCACCAATCTCTCTGGTTGAAAGTCCCTTTCCCGTAAGTTCGAAAACTTCAAGCTCTCTGTCACTTAAAAGATCGAGCGGATCGTCGCTTTTAGTGGAATTACCCGAGGTCATTTTCATAATCATCTTGGACCCGATTTTTTCACTCAGGTAAATTCCGCCATTTAAAATTTGCCGGAGGGCAGTTATCAAAATTTCTGCAGCTTCCAATTTCATCAGATACCCTTTTGCTCCGGCTCTGAGAGCTCTTTCGGCATAAAGCTCTTCATCATGCCGAGAAACAACAAGAATTTTCAGCCCGGGCTTTTGATGAAGTACATTTTTTATAAGTTCAATCCCATTCATTCCCGGCAGCGATATATCTACCACAGCTGCATCAGGGGCCAGCTTTACTATTTCTGCTAGAGCCTCTTCCGCACTTTCGGCCTGTCCGCAGACTTCATATCCCATCTCCTTGTCAATTGTCATAGCCAAACCTTTTCTCATCAGTGGATGGTCATCAACTATGTAAATTCGCTTATTTGTTGCCATTTCAGATCAGATATTTATGATTAATTGAGAATTTTATAAGGAGACCCAACAGATAATAATGTAATAATAATTGTTGCACCACCCATTTCGTTGTTTTCAATCTCGAAATTTGCACCAATAAGCCTTGCCCTGAATTTCATAATGCGAACACCGAGCCCTTTCTGTTTATCCCAGTCTTCCGCAAAGCCGGTTCCGTTATCAGTAATTTTTACTACAAGTTTTGTTTCATCCGTTTCCATTGAAATTGCAACTTTCGATGCGTTACCATGTTTTACAGCATTGCTTGTTGCCTCCTGAACAATTCGGTACATGTGGGTAAGGCTAGTGGGATCGTCGAAATGGATGTTCACCACATCGTGCAGCGTACATTCTATGCTAAAAAGGCGTTCTGCATTCTGGGTAAGGCGCTGCAAAGCAGTTATTAGCCCGCTGCTGTCAAGCTCAACCGGTATTAAATTTCTGGAGAGGCTGCGTGCATACTCATCAGCTTCTTTTACGAGTCCTGTAATTTCATCAACGTCTGCAGCAAGCGGATGATTTTCTTCTTTTAGTGATACAGCAATATTTTTGTTGATAAGTGTAATACCGGTAAGCATTTGCCCCAAGCCATCGTGGAGGTCCTGCCCAATTCGATGGCGCTCATGCTCACTGATGCGCAATACTTCCTGTTCAAGGCGTCTCTGCTCAGTAATGTCGCGAATAATTCCTGTATATAGTCGCTGACCATTTACGTTAACTTCGCTAACTGCGAGATACATAGGGAACGTACTCCCATCTTTTCGTTTACCGGTTACTTCGCGCCCGATTCCAATAATTTTGGGATTTCCGGAGTTGTGATAGTTTTCGATATACCCGTCGTGCTCTCTTCGGTAAGGCTGTGGCATGAGAACATGGACATTTTTTCCAATAACCTCTGATGAACTGAACTTAAAAAGCTCCTCAGCTGCACGGTTAAACGTTTTCACGGTTGCATATTCATCTATTGTGATAATGGCATCTACCGTTGTTTTAAGAATACTGCGAGCTCGCGCCTCGCTCTCTCGTAGCTTTTGTTCTATCAGATACTGACCTTCTTTATTACGGGCCATTTTTTCCGCAAAAGAGAGGCGTACATCAAGGCGCTGTTCATCATACAGAGACTCCAGCATATACTGATCAATATCTGCATCGAGAAGGGTATAGAGCTGATCGATCTGATCAGCCGTAATTACAGCATAAATGGTGAATTTCCTGCCATTTGCCCGGGCACGAATTTGTCGGCAAAAATTCACTGCGTTTTCAGAATAATCACTCAGAAGTATCAGGGAGTAATTTTTTTCATCTAAAAGCAACAGGGATTCGCGCTCGGGGGGAACTACCTTAAAAAAGTGATTTCTGGTTTCAAGGGCATCCGAAAGAATTTTAATAGATTCTGCCTTATACCCAACAATTAATGAATTCATACTCCTTAAACCTCAATTAAAACGACTTGTTGAATCTACTAAAACTGTGGCACTTGTGGAAGGTTAATTCTTCTGCAGCTGATATGTTAACTGTAAGCATAGTAATTATTTACCAATCTGTTTATTTCCATCTTTCCACTCAATTTCAAAGGTTGAAGAATCCCGGAAATCAGTTGCTGCACGCACCCATTTCCCATTCTGCATAATTCTTGTAAAACCACGCTCAAGAGGTGCTTTAGGATTTAATTTTTCAAACAAAGAACGTTTTTTTTGCAGATTTGATGATTTCACAGCCAAAATTTTTTCAAATCGGTTTCGTAATTTTTCCGAAAGATTTTCAACCTGACCAGAATAATGTAGAACAGAATTTTTTGGACTCGCCTCACGGAAACTGAACGCTACTTG
>SLGA01000030.1 GCA_007123985.1 Balneolaceae bacterium
AAATTAAATCGAGTAAACGACGGTCTTCCAAATTCAAACCCCTTATGGACGCTCTTGACAAGCTTGAGCCCGGAGGCCAGGCTGTGGAAGTTTCTTACACAAATAAAAAAAGTGTAAATTCCATGAGGACAGCTGTTTATCAGTATAATCAGGAGAATAAAATCAAGATTAAAAGCGGTAAAGACGCTGCCAACAAAAAGATTTATTTCTATAGAGAAAAATAGAACTCTATTCTTCCCTGTTTAACCGGCGGGAAATTGGAAAAACCCCGGCCTGCAAGATGGCCGGGCTCCATTTTTACCAACTGCTTCTCAGATCTTAAGGTACTTTCTCAAACAGAATCCCCTGGGAAATTGAGAGCCGTATAGGTTGTGAGATTTGCTTTGCCCGAAGTGAAGGTGTTGAGAGTGCTACGCTCCATTCAGAACCGGCGGAAACGGGCAGGCCGAGGTCTGCCGGCACTATCTGCCTTACCTGTCCCTCCATATTTGCCAAAAAGATCAGTTCCTTGCCTGATTTCGGATCGCGTCTGTGCCCGTAAAATATAACGGAACCATCAACAGGTTCTCTGTATTTCAAAAAATCTTCTCCTTGAAAATTTTTAAGCAGCCACCTGTTTTTTAACCTGTACTCTCTTGTTTTCAAATTAAAATCTGATTTACGCGAATCGATAAATTCTTTGTGCATCTCTGCATTGCAATACTCGTGTAAATCTTCTGTCCACGCTATAGCGTATTCGTTCAGTTTAGCCAGAGACCAGTCTTTCACCGAAAACGGCGGATCAACCCGGTTCAGCAAATCTGAAATGTTTGCGGGATTATACTCAGTTGCGTGCACAAAATGCAGCAGCGCTTTAGCAAATCTTCTCAATTCATCAATCGTGGAAAAACCCATCATTTTCAATCGCTTGAAAAACCGACTGTTTCGATAATCAATCTCCGTTATCTGCCACTCTGTAAAATGCGCCTCTTCTGCAGCTACTTTAACGGCATATGTAGTATCGGTATTCCGGATAAAACTCCAGGGAGTACTTCCGAGCGCCTGCACAAAATCCATGGGCACACCCGGTAAAAATGCGTTCATCAGCAAAGTTGTGGATGGATTGTTGTAGGCGTTGTCCATCACCATTTTTAGTGAGTTGCCCAGCAGAAAATTTACGTTGATTGTTTTGGGGTCTGCCTGTGTACCGCGCCGCATGGTATCGTGATTTGCATACCCGCTGATCCATTTTTCACCAAATACAAACTGCTCTTTAAGCCGCCACCATTTCGAAACCCAATATGTGTAGTTGTAGGGTGTGTTATAAGCAAAGATCATGGGTGCCCATTGAAACGGGTGCTTCTGCTGCCCGGTAATTTCACGATAGGTTGAGGCGAGCTCCCAGTCATCGCGAGGCCAGGGGCGCCCATCCTCAAAAATCATCCAGGGTTTATACCGAACACCGGCTACATTCTGCTCCACATCGCTCATCTCTTTAAGAAATTCATCATCATGGAAGAGTTTATCTTTCTCGGCATCGTAAATTTTAAAATCCTGAGCGCCATCAACACGAACACCATCAAAGCCCCAGTTAATTTTTCTGCGCTGCATTTCCAGAATCATCGCTCGAACAATAGAGTTCGTAAAATCGATATTTAACCCATACATATTTGGCCCGGCAAAAAACTCTTCAGGCAACACGTTAACCCCCTGGTTATCCGCATGGCCATACACCACATCAAGTATTACTTTGATGGGGCCGGTTGGAAATGTGTGCAGGGTTTCAATCAGCTCGAGCAACTCGTGCGGGCGGCCAGTAGAAAGAATGGACGGATTGATCGCCGCCGAGCCAAACAGTACAATATCATACCCCCAGTTTATAACCGATGGTTTTTGCAAGTGAAGGGTAATTTCTTCCCCATTTTTAGCCATTTTTTGAACCCGCTTCCAAAAGAGGTGATTTTCCGGGTGTTCGATTACCGGATCGATCGGCATCAGTTCAATGCCGTCAAATCCTGCGAGATTCTGTTCAAAGGGTGTAAGCTCGTTTCCGTTTTGAATGGATTCGGCAATCTGGCTGTATCTGCGTGCAAGAGTTGCCAATGAGCCCTCAGCCGTAGCCGTAGCGGGGTGAATTTCAAGCAGGTTGGTTGATGGAGCCACCCTTCTGAACTCATCGTTCTGAATCTCTTTTCCCAGTGATTTAAAATAACCGGCATCTTTTCTGTTCGCGAGAACCTTCTCGATATCATACAGCTCTGCAGGGGCATAAATGCCGTACGGCATCGACCACGCCATGGGATCGCGCACTATTTGTGAAGATCCATCATTAAACAGGATTTCAAACTGATAAAACACCCCGAATTTTTCACGGTCGCCCGCCGGTACATAATCTATAACCGCAAGCGCAAATTCATCTGTAATCCCGGCCTCAAATCGAAAATATTTCATATTCAGATGCTGATCCGGTTTGTCGAAAATCAGCTCAGATTCCGGCAAAAACAACTCCACAAATATAGTTTTAGCCTTTCTTAATTTTGGGTGCCAAATCAAAAATCGCGCTGAATTTGTTCCGCTGATGACGTGAGCACCCAGCTCTTTTGCAATACTTCCCGCGTTCTGGTGATTTAGTCCGCCACTCAGCTTCTGTTTAATTCTGCTGAGATATGATTTGGTTTCGCTGCTGTTAAGAACTGGATTCATGATATTCATTGAATAGCTGATTCTTTAAGATCGGATTTCTGATTTGAGGTTTCATTTATCTGATGGCACCTTGATTGAGCCTGCTATCGGACTGAACAAATCGCAGTTTCGGACAAAATCATGATGCAACACCCATTACCGCTACCAGAAGATATACAACATTACCGCTGTGGCAAGCAAAATTACAAACGAATGTACCCTGTAATCTTTGTACCAGGGCAGGTCTTCTGATGGTTTTGCATCCTCCGGTTTCCAGATGATGGCCTCCATGCTGTCCATATCAGGTGCTTCGCCAAAAATACTGATCAGGTAGAAAATCAGAAATGATACCGCCGTGAGCAGTCCCGCAGTGATGGTGAAATGGAGCTGAAACACATCAAATACAGAAAGCAGGAAGATAACAAACGACAATGAATGGCCGGTTACAAGGGTCCAGAATGCTGCATGCCTGCTGCCCCGCTTCCACAAAATTCCCATGAAGAAGATAGCCACAACCGGCGGCACAATGTAAGAAAATGCCTGCTGAATATATCGGAAAATCCCCTCAAAGTGGGTGATATTTGGAGCCCATACTACTGCCACAACCATCAGGATGATTGTGGTCCACCGCCCTATTTTCGCAATATCCTTATTGGTGAGATTTGGATTTTTCGGCTTGATAAAATCCATCGTTATCAGCGTAGAGGAGGAGTTCAGTGTAGAATCGATGCTGGACAGTATGGCTGATATCAATCCGGCCAGAACCAGCCCGGTAATCCCTATTGGAAGTACATTAGCCACCATTGTCGGGAAAACCATATCGGGATCTT
This sequence comes from Balneolaceae bacterium, assembly GCA_007123985.1. Lineage (GTDB taxonomy): Bacteria > Bacteroidota > Rhodothermia > Balneolales > Balneolaceae > Rhodohalobacter. Next base: position 3,492 of record SLGA01000030.1, read on the forward strand.
CAAGGCCGGGAAAAACTGAAATGGCCATAACACCCGGAATTACCATAATAAAAAGGGCACCTACTTTCAGCGCACCGCCAAGCATGGCTCCCCAGCGTGCATTTTTGATATCTTTCGAGCCGAGCACACGCTGCACGATATACTGATTGGTAGCCCAGTAGTAAAACCCGAGAATGGGCACTCCAATCAGAGTTCCAAGCCAGGGGAGGGCTTCATCATCGATCGGACGAATCATGGAGAGGTGATCGTCGGGGGCAGAAGCTGTAAATGCTGCCCATGAGAAATCGAAATTACTGAACATAAGCCATGTAAGCACGGATGAACCGGCTATCAAAATAACGGCCTGCAGCACATCAGTATAAACCACCGCCTTCAAACCGCCTGCAGCGGTATAAAGACCGGCAAATACACCTAATGCTATAATCGTATACCAGATATTCACCTCGGGGAAAAATACCTGAACCACCAATGCGCCGGCATAGAGCCCTCCGGCCGTATCAACCACAATACTCAAAAAGATTGTAATCACGGAAAAATACTTACGTGAGCGTGCATCAAACCGGTTTTCAAGAAATTCGGGGATGGTGGTAATACTCGATTTAATATAATACGGAATGAAAAAGACGGCCATCAGAATGAGAACTATAGCGGCCATCCATTCGTAGTTTGCAACGGAAATCCCTGTTCTGTATGCATCACCGGAGAGGCCAATCAGGGTGGTACTGGAAATGTTAGAGGCGAATAGTGAAAACCCAATCACACCCCAGCCGAGTGTGCGGCCGGCAAGGAAAAGATCTTCACCGGTTTTCGTTCTTTTTGATACGTAAACACCTATTCCGATGATCAGCAGGAAATAAGCTGCTATGATGAGGATGTCCAGGGTACTTAGAGAAATTTCTGCCATAAAGAGTTCTGTATTGGTAATCGATATGCCCTTAAGATATCAGCCTTTAATAAAGCAAAAGATTCACAAAAATAGAAAAGGATTTCTCTTTTTTTAAAGAGTTTACAGAAAGGTGCTTGTTAATGTTCAACACCGGCCCAATCCAGGTAATGTTTTCGCACTTCTGCAATCTGCTGATCCATAGATTCAGGTGTCCAGTTGGATGTATCAATCGGCGGATGAATATGCGCTGTACAGGTGCCTTTATTGGTAACCAGGAATTTACCACTGCTTAGTTCTCTGTTTCCTTCAAAGTAGATGGGCACAATGGGGTATCCAAGTTCCATCGCCATTCGGAACGGGCCTTTTTTGAACGGGCCAATAACACCCTCATGTTTTCTGGATCCTTCGGGTGCCATCATCAGAGAGAGTTTGTCTTTCTGGATACGACTGACCACTCTTTGCAGTGTTTTGATTGCTTTTTCTGACTGCTCCCTCCTGATGAAAACCTGGCCTGTAAGCCTGCCGAGAAGCAGGAACAAAGGGTTGTACTGAAACTGCCACTTGGCAACAAACCGCACACGCGGCAAGCCCATAGCCAGAAGTGTAAGCATATCGAGTGTGGAGCTGTGATTGATAATAAATACAGCCGGGCTGGTAATCTCGTCCACATGTTTCTCTATCCTGAATGAAATACCAAGGACAGCGAGTGTGGGTTTTGCTAAAAGCGGCGCTATCTTTTCCACTACAAAGTTGCTCAGCTTACCAAACGAGATGATAAGCAGAAAGAGAATAACCGGGGTGGCAAGAAGCAACAATAAGAAAAAGAATGGCATCGAAAGAGCGCTTCGAATATAATCCCCCGTTGTGTACTTAGCCTTCCCGGCTGCCATTGCTTTCTGTGTTTGTTAAAGAATAAACGCTGTTTAAAAATAGTGGCTTGCCATCACCTGAATGCATCTTCAAAATGGGTAATCTCGGGTGCTTCGTTACCCGATTGAACAATAGAGATAATATCGAAGCGAACCACCGCTGTCTCCATTTTTCTCTCATACACCCATGCTTCGGCGGCTTTTTTTATATTTTTCTCTTTTGCAGGTGTTACAAATTCTTCGGGCCGTCCAAAATAGGTGCCCGATCTGGTTTTTACCTCAACAAAAACGATGTAGTTTCGATCTGTGGCCACAATATCCACTTCGGCTTTTTCGAAAGCGTAGTTGCGGTCTATAATCAGCCAGTCTTTCGATTCAAGATACGCTGCTGCTATATCTTCGCCCCGGTCACCGATATTCTTGGTTGTATCAGCCATTCTCTTTATTTGGCTCCTGAACTTTTTTGTTGCCCTTTAGCGATTGGTGAGCTTCCGCAAGCTTTACAAGGTGCTTCAAAAAAGTAAGATTTTTCCGGTTTACATAAGGAAGCAGGGCGTGTGTAAATCGCTCGAACATCTCCAGAAACTCAATAAACTCTTCAATTCGCTCTTTGAACTCAGTCTCATCCCCCGGCAGATGTTCGGCTTCATCGAAAAGTGAGAGCTGTTCTTTAAGGCTCTGTTTGATTGGATCAACTTCACGCTGGTGGCGTTCTCTCACTAAGATTGCCACAATATTCCAAACATCTTTTTCGGCGGTGTAAAAATCTTTACGTTCGCCCTTAAAATGTACTTTTTGTATGAGCTGCCACTGCATCAGATTACGCAGGTTCATGTTGGCATTTCCCCGGCTAATGCTTAGCTGCTGCATGATGGTGTCGGTGTCCATCGGGTTACTTTCAGCATAGAGCAGAGCATGAATTTGCGCCATGGTTTTATTGATGCCCCAGGCTGAAGCCATTTCACCCCAAAGCAGAACAAACTGATCAACAGCCCGCTGATGTGTTTCTGTTTTGAGGTGATTCATATTGTTTTACTCCTTTTCAGCTTTTGGAGATGCTTCTTTTGCATCTGCCGTTTTTTCTGAACCGTTTTCTGCTGATGGTTTGCTGCTGCCGTTACCGTTTTTGTAATCTGTTACATAAAACCCGGTACCTTTGTAAACCACTCCGGCTCCGCCTGATATTACACGCCGCACTTTTTGGCCGGTTTCTGGGCATTCCGTCAGAGGTGCATCGTTTATTCCCTGAAGTTTTTCGAAAATAGTTCCGTCTTCTCGTTTGTATTCGTATGTAGGCATTTTTTTATTTCCTGGTTAATAAATTCGCAAATTTAACAGCATAAAATGTGCCAAAATTTATGGGTCGGCTAAGCTGTCATCACACATTATGCGATGCGTGTTATTGCAGAGATGTCAGCCCATCTTTAAGGCGATTCACCGCTTCCGTAAGATCTTCCATCGAATTGGCATAGCTTAATCTTATCCCGGATGGTTCGCCAAATGCGTCTCCGGGTACTGTGGCAATTCCGTGCTCTTCCAGCAGGTAGAGAGAAAGATCCGTTGTAGTTGATATCACTTCGCCTGTTGCTGTTTTTTTTCCTAAAAAGGATGACACATCCGGAAACACATAAAATGCCCCCTGCGGCTTGAAACACTTCACACCTTCGATGGATTGCAGCTCTTTTACAAGGAAGTCTCTTCGTTCCATAAAAGCTTTTCGCATTTCGTTAACCGGATTCATCGTGCCGGTATATGCAGCAAGGCCCGCTTTTTGGGAGATGGATGAAGGCGCAGACGTTTCCTGGCTTTGAATTTTTGCGACTGCATCGGCAATTGGTTTGGGACCGGCCATGTACCCAAGACGCCAGCCTGTCATGGCAAATCCTTTTGAAAAACCATTAATAATTACTGTTCGGTCAATTAAATGTGGCGCGGCATTCAGAATACTTTCATGTTCACCATCAAAAACGATGTACTCATAAATTTCATCGGAGAAAATAATTACATCAGGATAATTATCGAGAACATCAGCCAGATCTTTAAGTTCATCCCTTGTGTAGCATGCACCGGTAGGGTTGGAAGGAGTGCAGAGAATAATTGCTTTAGTCTTTTCAGTCAGAGCAGCGTCGAGCTGGCCGGGTGTCAGTTTATAACTGTTTTCAAAATGAGTTTTTACAATTACCGGATTTCCCTCCGCCATTTTCACCATTTCCGGGTAGGAAACCCAGTATGGTGCAGGTATTAGCACGTCATCCCCTTTATCTACGGTGGCAAGAATTGCAAAGCCGATGGACTGCTTCGCCCCGTTCGACAGTACAATCTGGTCTGCAGGGATCTGTATGCGATTATCTCTCAGCAATTTTTGGCTGACAGCTTCGCGCAGTTCGGGCATTCCCGTGTTCATTGTATAGCCGTGAAAGCCCTCCGTGATTGCTTTAATCGCCGCATTGCAGATATGTGTAGGTGTTTTAAAATCAGGTTCACCTGCGCTCAGAGAAATCACAGAAGCCCCTTCGCGGGCAAGCTGTTTGGCACGAGCGGAAATTTTCAGTGTTTCTGATGGGGATATGTGTTTAGCCCGGTTTGATATCATAAGGGTAAATGGATCTAAATTAGTTCTTCCTGCAAGCTTCAAATATAGTGAAATAGCAAAAGAGTATGTGAGGAAGTTTGCGCTGCAGTTCCGGTTATTTTGATGGTTACCAAATTTCGCCTTCGATAAGCGAGTAAAGTGTGTCTTACGTTTTAGCTGAACTTTTTGCGAAGAGCTTTTGCTACATGATCAGGCACAAAACTGCTCAGATCTCCACCCCATGCTGCAATTTCTTTTACGATTGTAGCCGAAATAAACGTTAGCTGCTCATCGGGCATTAGAAAAACAGTATCAATTTCGGGTGCAAGTCTGCGATTGGTTAGCGCCATTCGGAATTCATACTCAAAATCTGAGATCTGGCGTACTCCCCGCAGTAATATCTGTACATCTTTTTCCCTTGCAAAATTTATCAGCAGGCCGGTGAACTGCTCAATCTCAACTCTGCTTTCCCACGTTTTCCCCTTAATGGCTTCACGTATCAGTTGTACCCGCTCCTCTCCGCTGAAAACTGCCGTCTTTTTATTGTTAACGGCAACCGTAACGATAATTTTATCGTACATTTGGGCTGCCCGTTCAAGAATGTCCATGTGGCCGTTTGTAAGCGGATCAAACGATCCGGGATAAAGTGCAGAGTTTTTCATAATCACACATTTTGGGTTTTGGCAGCAGGAGTAAATCGTGGTTAGCTACAATCTAACAGTGAATGATACCCAATTCAAGCCGTTATGTGATCAAAAATCATCCGTGTTATCTTTAAATATAGCCACGATTGTGCGGCCGTACGCTTTGGAAAAAACACATTGGGAATGTGCCGAAAAATCATGCCGCTTATCGTGTTCCAGAATAAACCAGCCATCCTTTGCCAGCCACTCACCTTCCATAATCAAGTCAATCATCTCTTCCATCATAAACAGATCGTAGGGAGGATCCGCGAATATAAAATCAAACAGACCGTAACTTTTTTGTAAAAAGGTTTCCACCGGCATGGATATGGTTTGTATCTGATCTTTTACTTTGAATATTTCTGCCGTTTTTTCGATCTGACGGATGTGCTGTAACTCACTATCAACGAAAAGGCAGCTTGCGGCACCCCGTGAAATTGCTTCAAATCCAAGATTACCGCTACCGGCAAACAGATCGAGCACGCGAGTGTTTTCAAGATAGGTTCGGGCTTCGATTACAGAGAAAAGACCTTCCTTTGTGCGATCGGATGTGGGGCGAAGCTGGCCGGTTTTTGGTACGGGAATGGTGCGCCCTTTCAGTTTTCCGGTAATGATTCTCATAGCAAAATTGTATCGGGCTGCTCACTGATGTCGAGACTCAATAGTACAGCAGGGAAACTACTCTCCAGCCGGAATCCGTACGTTTTTTCCTGTGCATCCACGTTCATGGCATCAAGTGTATTTAGAGTATGAAGCGATCCATGATCGTGCCAGTATGCATTCAGGAGTTCCGATACTGTTGCCGCATATTCACCAAACACAAACAGATCATCGTGCATACCGCGCATCCAGGTTAGATTTTGTGAATAGAGGTTCCACAGATATGGCAGATCGTTCACATGTTCATACTCTATGTATGTGCAGCCACGCATTTTACCCAGAATAAAAGAGGAGACCGAAATGTAGTTCTTCTGGCAGTACACCATCAAAAATGAACCGGTATTTGCAGTGTGAGCCTGCCAATCCATACCAATTTCAAACTCTGCAACCAGTTCCGTATTTCCAAAAGAGTTGAGTAATAGCTGGATCCCTTTAATGGAAGAGTTATCACGAAGAAGCAGAAGTTTACAATCGGCATTACTTACGCTGTGCCAAACTGCCTGTACTTCACTGCGCTCTGAGCCGCGCATAAGAAGCTGTATATGCGCTTCCCGCTCTGAAGGATCTTCATAAACAGAGCGTGGAACTACGGTCCAGCACTCCTCTCCGGAGGGTGTCAGTATTTTTACGGAACTGCATTCGAACTGATGTTTCAGATCTTCGATCGATTTTTTTACAGCGGGAAAACCATCTGAATCATCCCGGCTGATTGCCGAAGCAACATCAAATCCAAAATCGATACTGCCGATTCTGGTTAACCGGGCCGCCTGTGAGGGATCGCTGACAGAATAGAACAGGTGATTATCTGAATAGCAAATTCCCAGGCAAGGCCCTTCCGGTTTCATATTTAATTCCAGTTAGGAGCGTTCCGTAGTGTAGTTCGCTCAAGGTCGCCAATTCTGTCGTTAGACCCGGGGTTTGTTAACAGGTAGAGTGGCGGACGAATGGTATCGTTCAGAGTATACTCGAATCTGTTGTGAGGTGGTCTGGGTGAGTGTGTGAGAGAATCCGGGTTGTACGTTGATGGAGGTCTGAACTCAAACAAGCTTGCACCTCTTTCCACCATGAGAGTATCCGTTTTCAGAAAAGTTACAAGGCTGTCAAGCCCGCCTTCGGTTGGAGGAAAATTTCCTCTTCTGTTTTGATATTGAATTAAAACATCGCGAACCAACTCCATACGGTGGCGTTCACGCTCAACCATTTCACGCTCTTCTATAACTTCCTGATATGGGTCAACAAGCGACCGGTATAAGAACCAGGAAAGGAGAACGATAAGCACTGCTAAAACGATGGTCAGAATATTATTTCGAGTATTTAAATCCATTAGAAAAAAATGTATTGGTTAGCGATATCGTATTAAAAAATGCGAGAGGCAAAATAATTGCCGTCTGTTTGATATGCAACTTTGTAATTACTTATGAGCCTAAAGTTAACACACCTTCAGCATTATTTCTTCTCATCAGGTAAAAGTAGTAATAAATATTCAATTAAATAGCTTTTTAGCCCCCTTTTAGCAAATTTTTGAAAATGCGGGATATCGAGAGGAGTTTTTTCGAGCTGTTTGATTTTAAAATCAGCAGAAAAGTGTTTTTCTATCTCCTTTCCGGTAACACTGAATGGCGGGCCAGGCATCTCCCGCTGAACATACTCAAAATGGTGAAGAAGTATTGCGGTTTTCTCTGAGCATAATTGCTTGAGATATTCACAATAGGCCGTTCTCATCGTTTTTGGCAGTGCAACAAGAGCGGCTTTATCATAAACTAAATCGATGGGTGTGAGCTTATGTTGAGGCAGTTTAAGAAAATCACCGCACCAGATTTCAAGGTTACCGTTGCTATAAATTTCAAAATCGGCGAACCTGCTGATCTTCGGGTCAAGTCCGTTTTCTGAAAAAAAACCAGCAACTGCTTTTTCTGAAATCTCAACCCCTGTTACCTTTGCCGCGTGTTTCGAAAGCCAGATCAGATCTTCTGTTTTTCCGCACAGCGGAACAAGCACATGTAGCTCCGGAGGCAGATTTAATTTTTCCCAATGCGTTTGTAAACCGGGATATCCGCCGGCCATGTGGAAACCGGTCTTCCCTTTATTCCATCTGCTTATCCAGTAACTAAGCTCCATATTTCAATTTTATTCGTAAAAAATTAAGTATAGCTTTCCTGCTTTGGCAAAATTAGATACGCATAGGAATTGAACAAATCAATTTTACGGCTGGCTATTCCCAATATCATCAGTAACCTTTCGGTACCGTTGCTGGGAGCAGTAGATACCGCACTTGTAGGGCATCTTGATCAGGTTTATTACCTTGGAGCTCTCGCTGTGGGCAGTGTGATTTTTAACTTTATTTTCTGGGGTTTTGGATTTTTACGCATGGGCACTACCGGGCTTACCGCTCAGGAATATGGCCGGCGCGACCGCATGAAGATGATGATGATCCTGGCCCGGGTTCAGATTATCGCTCTTTCAATCGGGCTACTGATTCTGTTTCTGCAGCATCCGATTGCCATTCTGAGTCTCTGGCTGATCGACAGCAGCGCGGAGGTGGCAGAATATACACGCGTTTATTACGATATCCGAATCTATACGGCACCTGCTGTGCTTGCGCTATACGGTTTAAACGGATGGTTCCTGGGAATGCAAAATGCCAAATACCCGATGATCATCACAATCGTTCTGAATCTGCTAAACATAGTTCTGAATGTAATGTTCATATATGGTTTCAACATGCATGTAAATGGCGTTGCATACGGCACACTTATATCAACTTATCTTGCACTGGCCCTCGGTATATTTCTGTTCGTGAAGAGATATCGCCGGTATCTGGCTCATTACATCCGTACAGAGCTCATCAATCTCTATGAGATCAAAAAGTACTTCTCCGTAAACCGCGATATTTTTATCCGCACTCTCTGCCTTATCTTTACTTTCTCCTTTTTTACAGCTGTTTCTGCCAAACAGGGTGATTTAATTCTTGCAGCAAATACCATACTTCTTCAATTCTGGTTTATCGTCTCGTATGGTATTGACGGGTTTGCTTATGCAGCCGAAAGTCTTGTCGGGCGATTTAAAGGCAGTGACAACAAATCTAAACTTAAACAGGCAGTGTTCTACAATATCGGCTGGGGGCTGATACTTGGAATAACCGGAACGCTGCTTTATGCTCTCGCAGGCAGTTCGCTGCTTTCCATTTTTACAAACAACAGTGAAGTTATAGAGCTTGCCAAAACCGTGCTTTTCTGGACGATTCTCGCACCGCTGGTTTCCAGTTTCTGTTATATTCTTGACGGGGTTTTTATCGGTGCCACAGAAACCAAACCAATGAGAAACACCATGCTTTTTTCAACGGGCATTGTGTTTTTACCTGCCTACTACATTGGCACTCATCTATTTGGAATACACGGACTCTGGCTGGCTATGGTTTTATTTATGATTGCGAGGGGAGCAGCACTGGCGTTCTATCTGCCGGGTAGAATATTAAAACATACCTGAGGCCATCATCAGGGTTGCTCTGCTGCGATTCTTTTATGAATTTCCGGCACTTTTAACAACGCAGCAGAACCGTACCAGGGGTGCAGTTCCATCACAAGGCTGCCTGCCTGAATTGCAGGATCTGTCTCAGTTAATTCGCGTGCTTCTTCAACAGTTTCAACATCAAACAGAAAAATACCCCGCAGTTCACCGCTTGTAAGAAATGGCCCGGCGAGTATCAGTTTTCCCTCATCAGCAAGCCGATTGATATTGGCCATGTGCCCTCTTTGAATCTCCAATGCTGTTTCACGATCGTAATCACGATTTGGCCCAGCTTTCAGCAGAGCTAGAACCCAGGTTTTCATTCCGTAATTATCCGCCCCAAGCTCTTCTGCAAGTTTTTCATCGAATGCCGAAACTTCTCCAGGGGCTGATGTTTCCTAAATAACATCTTCCTGGCTGCAGCCGAAATAAAAACTGATCAAAACAACGAAGAATACTGTCGATCCAAAATGAGACTTGTTCATGTATGCACGGGTTATGTAAAGGATTACAGGCTTTTCACGATATGTTTTTAAATGCCTACATGCAATGCGATGCCGTTCAAAGGCAGGATCAAAAAAGAGTGTTTAGCGTACACAAAACTGTTAATTAACACACTAAAATGGTATTATTCTTTCTTTTAACTGAACCGTTTGCATGAAGCAAAAAACAATTTTAACTGCTTTTGGTGGCGCTTCGCCCGAGCATGAGGTATCTGTAATTACAGCACATCAAGCCATGGCTGCTCTTTCTGAGAGCAAAAATTTTCTCCTTAAACCTCTCTACATTTCAAAATCAGGACGCTGGCTTACAGGTGATGCACTTCTCGATCTGAAAAATTTCGAAAACCTTAAGAGTCTCGAAAATATGTGCACCCCGTGCAATTTTGCCTTGAACGATTTCGGGCTTACCGTTCTTCGCGAAGAGACAAAAGGGTTTTTTGCGAAATCTGCCGAAACCCAAATCCATACAGTTTTAGCAGCTTTTCATGGTTCAAACGGCGAAAATGGCTCCTTTCAGGGGGTTTGCGAAATGTTCAATCTGCCTTACACAGGCAGCAATGTGCTTAGCTCTGCTATGGGCATGGATAAAGTTATCGCCAAAAAAGTTTGTGGCAGCGAAGGCATACCTGTTGTTGAAGGGTTCGATTTTTTTGAAACAGACTGGGCAAAAAATCCGGACGATTTTTTTGCGAAAGCTGAAGAGCTGGAGTATCCCGTAATCGTAAAACCGGTACATCTGGGCAGCAGTATTGGTGTAAAAGTTGCTAAAAACAGGAGTGATCTTGAGCAGGCTATCGAAGTGGCATTCCGTTACGATCGCCATTTACTGATTGAAAAAGTGATCTCCCCGCTCATGGAAATCAACTGTTCCGTACTCGGATCGGGCAATTCTTCAGAAGTTAGCGTATGCGAGAGGCCGCTTGGAAAAGAGGAGCTGCTTTCGTTTCAGGATAAATATCTTGCCGAAGAGGGTACAAAGGGCATGGCTGCTGCCGATCGGGAAATCCCAGCCAACATACCAAAAAAACTTACAGAGCAAATACAGGAAACCGCCCGCAAAGTTTTCCGGCTTCTTGGATGCAGCGGCCTTGCCCGCCTCGATTTTTTGGTGGATGCAAACTCCAATCAATTCTACTTCAACGAGATTAACACAATACCCGGATCCTTTTCATTCTATCTGTGGAAAGAGTCTGGAATGTCTTTTCCTGAGTTGCTCAATAAGCTTATTGACAACGCCAATGAGGAACATCGTTTAAAAAACAGGCAAATACAGTCGTACGAGACAAACTTATTGAGCAAAAAAGCCGTTACAGGTATAAAAGGTTTAAAAGGCACAAAATAGATGACAAACACACTTAGATTATTCCTCTTCGTTCTACCCCTCGCCATTTTTCTCCACGCATGCGGGTCTGCAAGTGATACAATTACCGTAATTCAGGATGCTCCGAGAGCAGAGAGAGCTCAGGAGACGGAAGAAACAGCCGCATTCTATGAGATCACAATGGGATTGATTGATCCAGTCACAAATTTTGACCCGCTTTTTGCAAGAAATCTGAGCACGCAACGAGTTCTGTCACTAATCTATGAAGGTCTGTTTGCGCTCGACAACAATGGAGAACCAGTACCAGTATTAGCCAGAGATGTTGAAATTTCTGATGATGAGCTCACATATACTTTTACAATCAACAGGGATCGATTTTTCCATGAAAGCCAGATATTTACCGCAGGGTTGGGCCGAAGAATACATGCCAGCGACGTAAAATGGGCTTTCGAAAGAACTGCCCGTTCAACCGTTCCGCCAAGAGCGGCAGAGTTACTGATGAATGTGAGAGGGTTTGAAAATTACTTTCTCGAACAGCGAAATGTGTATGACATCGACAACCGTGTGCTGAATGAAGTGCGAGGAATTCAGGTGCTGGACGCACAAACTCTTCGGATTCATCTGAATGAACCGGACGAAGATTTTTTGAAAAAACTTGCTTCACCAAATCTCTTTATCTATCCCCGTGAGTCCGTAAACAACAATCCAGCCGGCATTGAAAATAACCCCGTTGGAACCGGCCCTTACGCCTTCAATCAAATTGAGAGCGACGAGCGCATAATACTTGTTAGAAACAGCAGTTATGATGCATCCACACGGCCGGCAATCAATCGCATTAATGCCATTTCGTTCTCATCCGAAACGGACATGTTCCAGCAATTTGCGCGCGGAGATATCGATTGGATTCCGGAAACCGGACCGGATATCACCTTTCAGGCGCTCACAGAAGATTACAGGCTACAGACAGCCTATCGCGACTCGTATAATGTTGCTGCTCATGATGCATACCGAATCAATGCGTTCTATCTGAATAATCGGTCATCGGTAGATCAGCGATGGCTGAGGTCAAGGCTGTCGCTTCTCACGGCCGAAGATTTCAGGAGTCGCGGCAATATTGAACTCAACGTTGATAGGTTCGAAACCGATGAAGATACGGAGCCAAGGGAAGAGTACTTTTTGAGTTTTACCGATGATCAGATTGCAAAAACTATTCTAACTGAATTGCATTCACTTGTTTTTCAGCCGGAGTCATCGCTCGTATTTTTTGATATTCGCGTTCCCACCCGTCAAACATCCATTTTTACTTCGGCAAGCACCTCTTACAGGCAGCCCTTTGATCCGCTTCCGAACGATTACTGGCTGCGAATCGATACAAGAATCGTTAGCTTGTATCATAATCGTATAAGCGGTATTGAACCAACCAAGGTGCCCTGGGGGCTCAATATTCACAATATTCGGGTCCAAAACGGGGACATAAGCTCTGCCCGATGAAAATATCAATCATTGCCAATCCTGAAAAATACTCTATTCAGGAGCCCTTTTTCAATGTTATAAAATGGTGCAATGCCAATAGCAAAACTCTTTTGCTGCACAAAAAAATTGCTCACTATTTTCCTGAAGCCGTAAAAGAGCCCTCCGTACGGATTGTTGAAGATGAAAAAAGTTCTGTATCAGCTGCTGATGTTGTTATTGCCATTGGCGGTGACGGTACGATGCTGCACACGGCTCATATTGTAAAAGAGTTCAAAACACCTGTGCTGGGTATCAACACGGGTAAACTTGGTTTTATGGCAAACGTGCAGCCCACAGATATTGATACTGCACTTAATCATGTAGCAGAGGGTAATTACATTATCGATAACCGCCACATGCTTCGCGCAACTGCCGGCAACAAAAATCACTATTTCGCTCTCAACGAATTCCTTTTTTCAAAAAAAGATAGCTCGTCCATGATAACGCTGGAGGTGGAATATGATGGTGAATTGATCAACAACTACTGGGCAGATGGCCTAATCATCTCATCACCAACCGGCTCTACAGCCTACAATTTATCGGCAGGCGGCCCCATTGTACTGCCAAACACGCCTGTAGTGGTTCTAACGCCCATAAATCCACATACACTCACAACCCGCCCGCTTGTACTGCCATCTGACCGTATGATAACAGTTCGGGCCGGCAACAGCAGTGATAACGTACTTTTTTCCTACGATGGAATCGTACTTCCTCACAACAGTAAACTTGACATCAACATAATTCAGAGCGATTTTTCAGTATACCTTATTCAACTTCCCGAACAGAACTATTTTGAGACTTTGAGAAACAAACTGATGTGGGGACTGGATAAGCGAAAAATTTAATTCATTACAAATCCCGAAAAAACAGGGCATCCAAATTGCCCGGCAGGTGATTTGAAAAAAGAGATAATCACGGGCTGAATCATTTTCGGAGACAACTAACAAAACAAACAAATAAATAATAAAATCATGAAAGTAACAGTAGTAGGGGCAGGAGGAAATGTAGGCGCAACCACCGCATTTGCCATTGCCGAAAGAGACTATGCCAAAGAAGTTGTTATGGTTGATATTGAAAGAAAAGAGGGAGATAAAACATTTTATCCATCAAAAGGACGGGGCCTCGATATGTGGCAGACCGCACCCATTCAAAGCTTCGATACACGCCTTACCGGCACCGTTGATTACAAAGACACAGCCAATTCGGATGTGTGTGTAATTACTGCAGGTATACCGCGAAAGCCCGGCATGAGCCGTGACGATCTGCTCTCGATCAATGGAAACATTGTGAAAAGTGTAACCGAACAACTTGTAAAATATTCACCGGATACTATCATCATTGTGGTTTCAAACCCGCTTGATGTAATGACCTATGTAGCACACGCAGCAAGTAACCTTGATTCCAAAAAAGTGATGGGAATGGCAGGAATACTTGATACAGCGCGATACAGAGCCTTTTTGGCTGAAGCACTCGATGTATCTCCGAAAGATATCCAGGCAATGCTGATGGGCGGCCACGGCGACACGATGGTTCCGCTGCCAAGATATACCACAGTTTCCGGGATTCCGGTTACCCAACTGATTGATGATGCCACACTAAACGACATCGTAGAACGCACGAAAAAAGGCGGAGGCGAGCTTGTTGGCCTGATGGGCACCTCAGCATGGTACGCGCCCGGTACGGCCGCTGCGCAGATGGTAGAGGCAATAATGCTCGATCAAAATCGTATCTTCCCATGTGCAGCCTACTGTGATGGCGAGTTTGGCATCAGCGACTTGTTTATCGGCGTGCCGGTTAAACTTGGCAAAGGCGGCATCAAGGAGATTGTGGAAATTGAACTTGATGAGCACGAAACGAAACTCTTAAGAGCATCAGAAACAGCTGTTCGTTCAACACTGGACGACTTCAAAAAGCTGATGGATAACTAAACCGCAAAAAACGAAGACAAGGCTCTTCACTACTTGCAATTTTAAGCCTCAATCCGTTTCGCGGGTTGAGGCTTTTTTTATGAACTGTTTTTAAAAAGTTCATGCCATTCATCCGGAATCTCAATTGCCTCATCAATACCGTACTCTGTAATTTTAAGCGCGGAACTTTGTAAAAATACGGAATGATTCTGCAGACGTTTTCCGCTGCTGTCTCCGTTTGGGCCATAGATAGGATCATTCAGAATGGGCAAACCCGCCTCTCTTAGATGAAGACGAATTTGATGTGTTCTGCCGGTTACAGGTTTACATTTTACAATACTTTTGCCGCCATCGGTGCATACAGATTCAAGAATGGTTTCGGCCGGTTTAGCACCGGGCAGATTGTCGCCGCATTCGAAAACAAACCCCTTCTTTCGCCTGATTGAAGCCTGTACGGTGATGCTTTCTTTCAGAGATCCTTTTACAAGCGCGTAATACCACTTCTCTACTTTGTTTGATGAAAAGGCAATCTGAAACCGATTTGCTGTTTCCTTATTTCTGGATAACAGAACCAGCCCTGATGTAACTGAATCGAGGCGATGCACAATGCTGAGATTGGTGTACCCGGCTTTTTCCAGGATATAGGTGAGGGTATTTTTATAGTACCTGCCACCCTGGTGCATTGGCATGGGTGCCGGCTTAAAAGCAATCACCCAGTTTTCAGATACTCTGATGATTTGCACATCATTGGGTACGGATGGCTCTTTTACAGCAGGTGTATGATGATATATAATCTGATTTGATTTCAGTACTGAATCAGGTCCGGCGGCACCATCATCAAACCAAACCCACTTCTTCTCGATTCTTCGCAACCACTCCTCAGAAGAAACAAAAGAAAAGCGTTCCGTGAGAAAACTGACAAGTGGTTTACCGGCATCTTTCGGCTTTACGAGGAGTGTTCTGGTTAGCGGGTAGGGCTCAACGATTCTCGCGTTACTGCTTTTGTAAATCACGCTCTTTAAAACTGTCATCAAAATAGTTGTACCATTTTCGGAATGGCCTGAATGCATCATCGGGATCGAACGGGCGCCGGAATTCACTTTCTTTGCACTCCTCGCAGCAGCATCCTTCCATGATGTGCGCACCCTCTTCGGAGCATACAAAAAGTTTATTGCACTCCATATTAGCACAGTTAATATAACTGTCGGCCGGTTTACCGGTTATCTCGCAATAGGAAACCGGTTCAAGACTCTCTTTATTCACCGGTACCACAAGGCGGTCATCAAACACAAAACACTTTCCTTTAAAGTATTTGCCGCCCTCTTCCTTACCGTAAGTTAGAATCCCGCCATGAAGCTGATTTACGTCATCCCAGCCTTTTTTCTTCATCAACACAGAGAATTTCTCACATCGTATTCCCCCGGTACAGTACATCAGCACTTTTTTATCTTTTGGTATCTCTTTTTCAGCCTCATTCAGCCACCCGGGAAAATCATAAAAATTCTCTACATCGGGTTTGATGGCATCCTCAAAATGCCCAACGCGCGATTCGTAATTATTTCGAACATCAATCACTACAAAATCATCTTCTTTATCGAACACTTCTCTCCACTCTCTGGGTGAGAGGTAATTGCCTCCATATTTTGGGTTCAGGCCATCCTCGTAGATCGCCACAATCTCTTTTCTCACTTTACAAATAAGTTTGGCAAATGGTATCTCATCGCACTCATCGGTCTTAAACTCGGTATCCTCAAAACCCGGCAGGCTCCATAGATATTCTTTATACTCCTTCATCTGCTGCGCAGTGCCGGCAAGCGTACCGTTAATTCCCTCTTCCCCGATGTAAACTCGCCCTTTTACTTGTAGGTTCTGCATGAATGTTTTGTGAGTTTTGCAGAACTCTTTGGGGTCCTCAATGGGTGAAAAGTTGTAGTAAAGTATTACTTCGTATATCATGTTGTTTTGTAAAAAGACGTTTTCATAAAAGTATTCGTTAAACGAACTGCGAATTCATAATTTACGGCGATTTTCAACAAATTTTAAACTCCCTGAGAACCTGATGAGACTCTTTTTTGCGCCCATTGCTAAACTTCTGTATTTCTTTTGCATAGGCTTGATTCCATTTTCAGCTGTCTCTCAGCATTCGCTGCATGTTCACACAGCAGGAGATCATCCGTCAATCCGCGCTATCGATACAGCTTTTCACAATGGAGAACTTTCTGTTGATGAAGCTATCCTTCAAAAAGTTTATGCAGGCCTTAAACCGGAACGGCTCGATGCGCGCTTTATGCCTGAAGATGATATAATCATAAAATGCCTTACGCCATTAATGGCGGCGTACAGTAATCAGAAAGAGAAACTGGCTCCATCTACCATTCATGAAATCAATTCGATTTTAACGGAAGTTCAGGCAACATCACAACAAACTCAGCAGCACTTATCACCATCCGGTAATTTTTTATTGATTTATGATACAGAAGGAGTACATGCTGTACCAACAGAGGACAGTAACGGCTCAGGAGTCCCTGATTATATTGAGCATGCCGCGTTTGCTGCAGATTCATCTTACAGGCATCAAATCGAAACACTTGGCTTTCGTGATTTTCTTCAGGAAGAGCCGTATGAAATTTATTTCAGAAACATCAACTCATACGGGCGTACAACTTCATTGGGTGGCACTACCACATTTATCACCGTTCACAGCACATTTCAACCTAACTTCCCGCCAAATACTCATCCCGAAGGCGATGTGATTGGCGCGCTTTATGCTACCATTTCCCATGAAATAAAACATGCCAGCCAATTCGCAACAAACCGCTGGCAGGGTGATTCGGGCAGTTTCAACTGGATTGAGATGGATGCAACCCTTATGGAAGATGTGGTTTTTCCCAATGTGAATGATTATTACAACTACATAAAAAGCGGCTTTGAGGGGTCTAATCCAAACAACCGATCTATCTTTGGAAATCCGCAAAACGCCACTCCAGGTGCCTACTGGCATGTTAGCTGGATGATCTATTTCTATGAACAGTTTGGTGGCGAATTTTTTGCTGACGTATGGAGGGAATTTATTGAAGACCGCCAGCTGCCCATGTTCGATGCCATGCAGCGGCAATTACTGCCTCTTGACACCAGTATTGAACGCGAACACCTTAAAAACCACATGTGGCACATGGCATCCGGGCCCGAAAAGGCTCCTGCCGATTTTGGATTTCGAGATCGTATCAACTATCCGAACTCATCATTTTCCCAATCGTTAGCCTTCACACCAGACAGCCTCAGCTCGTTATTTCTTCAGCCAATGGCTGCTACGTATGTAGATGTGCAGCCATCTAACGTAAATCTTGGCCAGCCGGCAATACGGGTACAGTCGGACGTGCCTGGTGTTTTAGTTGGTGTTCTGGGTTATTTCAGGGATGGCAGTACCGACTTTCAGCTGAGCTCCAATCCCAATACCGTCTCGCAAATCATACAAACCACCTGGTCGTGGTCTAGCCTTGTAGATATGAGTATTGCCATTGTTAACACCAATCGCGAAGAGCGAGCTGAATACAATCTGGTTGTAACTTCTGTACTGCCCGAGGAAGATTCAATTTCACAAAATTATCCCAATCCGTTCAACTCTTCCACAAACATTACGTTCTCACTTACTGAGAACAAAAACGTTCGTGTTGATGTGCATGATTCTGCAGGCAGAAAAATTCAGACCCTGGTAAACGAACCACTCAATCAGGGTTTTCACTCGATTCAGTTTAATGGAAGCGGGCTTGCTTCCGGTGTCTATTTTTACAGAATTATCACCGATCAGAATGTAACTACCCGAAAAATGGTCCTGTTGAAATAGATTTTTAGTCACCCTTGCTCAAAAGATCTACAACCAACATATCTGATAGTTTAAGCCCTGCGGTAGTTAGCTTTAGGTTCCCGTTTTTAAAAGTAAGCATCTCTTTCTCTTCCTGAAGATCAATCCACTCAAGCTGTTTTTCACTGAATTTAAACTGATAGCTCTTTTGAAGGTTATCTTCCGAAATGCCCTTAACCATTCTCAGGCCGAGCATAATTCGCTCTTCTGCAAGAGTTCTCTTATCGAGTAGTTCAATTTCATCTGTAAATTCATCCGGCTTTTTTTCGATGTATTGTTTTATATCAGGTTTGTTTTTCCAGCGCTTTGCTTCATGTCCATCACGCCAAAAAGAGTGCGCGGATGGACCAAACCCGAGATAATTTTCATGTGTCCAATAGCTGCTGTTATGAACAGCCTCTTTTCCCGGTTTTGCAAAGTTGCTTACTTCGTACTGAAAAATTCCGGCACTGCCAAGCAATGTGTGCACCAAATCAAAATGTGCGGCTACTTCTTCATCATCGGGTGGGGTTATACGTCCGAGATCAACCTGCCTGCCAAGCCGGGTTTTTGGCTCAACTGTTAATGAATACGCTGAAATGTGTGGGGGATTAAATGCCAGAAGTTGTTCGATGTCGGCTTTTAGCATGGCGGGAGTCTGGCCGGGATTCCCATAAATCAGGTCAGCGGTAAATGCTGGGAAATCTTCTTTTTTAAGCAGATCAAGTGCGTTGAGAGCTTCTTCACGGGAGTGAGCTCTGTGCATAAACGTGAGAATTTCTTCCTGGAATGATTGCACGCCCATACTTGCCCGGTTTACTCCGAGTTTACGAATCATATTGAGATAATCCGCCGTAACATCATCCGGATTAAGTTCCATAGTTACTTCAACCGGGTCAAGCTTAAACACTTCATCCAAAGCAGTGAAAATTGAGGTAAGCTGCTTCTCATTCAGAAGTGAGGGTGTACCACCACCAAGATAGACTGAAGTAATAATCTCAGAAGTATAGGGTGTCTCTTTATAGGCGTATATCTCTTTTAAAAGTGCCTCAAGAAACGGTTCGCGGAGCTGCTGCCTGGTAAGGAAATAAAAATCACAATAACTGCAGGCCTGTTTACAAAATGGAATATGGATATAAATACCTGCCAAAACAGCTTATTCTGCTTTAGGCGGATAAAACGGGTTTTCGTCGTACTGATCTACCCGGCGATAGGTTCGCTGATACTTCACATAGTTTAAAGCATTTTGCCGGATCGACTCAATCTCATCCTGTGTAAGTTCCCTCACTTTTTTTGCGGGTACGCCCATATACATGTGGCCCGATTCGAGGCGTTTTCCCGGGGGTACTACACATCCTGCAGCCACAATCACATCCGGTTCAATTACCACCCCATCGAGCACGGTGGCCTGAATACCTACCAGCACACGATCGTGAATGCTACATCCGTGTATGGTGGCGTTATGCCCGATGGAAACATCATTACCAATTTTTGTGGGGTTGGTTTGATTGGTTACATGTATACAGCAATTATCCTGAATATTGCATCGATCACCGATTTCAATCCAGTTTACATCGCCTCTGATGGTAACATTAAACCAGACAGAACTTTCATCACCAATTACAACCTCCCCGATAATATCAGCACTGGGTGCTATAAATACTGATTCGCTGAATTGAGGAGATTTATTTAGAAACTCGTAGATCATAAAAAGTGATGCCACAGGGTTGCAAAAACCGGAGTGGCATCACACCATGAAATTTATTTGTGATAACAGTTTTAGTTCGAACGGTACATGTATAGTTCAACAATCGATTTAAACTGCTCGAAAGATTGTGGATTCTGACGCAGTTTATGCCCATCAATAAAAAATGTGGGAGTAGCTGTTACTGTTCTGCGAATTCCTTCCTGGCGCTGATTTTCAACCCTCTCGCGAACCTCATCTGATTCCAGATCTGCTAAAAACTGATCCATATCCAGCTCAAGCCGCTCCGCAAAATCTGTAAAATAACCCATAGCATCTGCTTGCTGGGGAGCCCATTCAGACTGGTATTCATAAAGCAGATTATGCATCTCGGTATATTTTCCTTGATTTCTTGCTGCTTCAACAACATGTGAAGCGAGCCTGCTGTGGGCAAAACCCGAGAGCGGAAAGTGGCGATACTCAATTTCAACCATGTCGCCAAACTCCTCTTTTATCATTTCCTGCATCGGTATATATGCCTTACAGGCAGGGCAGGAGTAGTCACTGTAGTTCAATATGTGCACTTTTTGAGCTACCCGTTCTCCCTGAAAATTTGCTGACCCTGACTCTGAATTTCCAAAAACCCCGCCAAGGTAGAGTGCTGCTACGGCTACGATCACAAAAAGCACTACTGCAAAAATTTGTATTGAAAACTTATTCATTCTTCTGATGTTTAATGTTGATAGAAAGTATCTCTGAATTTACCACTAAAAAATGTGAAAATAAGCACCGACTTTAGAACAGCCTCCTGCCTAATTGGTGCTTGCCAACTTACTTTTATACGCCATTGCATAGATTTTCATCTGTTTCACCATAGAAGCGAGTCCGTTTGAACGGGTGGGTGAAAGATGCTCCTGCATGCCGATTTTCTTTATAAAATCGGGATCTGTGGATAGAATGGCATCCGGTGTTTCACCTGAATAGAAGTTCACCATCATTGCTACCAGCCCTTTTGTAATGGCAGCGTCGCTGTCTGCTTTAAAAACCACGCGATCTTCATCAAGCTCCGTTGTAAGCCACACCTGTGATTGGCAGCCTCTGACGAGATTACTCTCTGTTTTGTGCTTCTCGGGAAGGGGCTCGAGTTTTTGCCCAAGCTTAATAATATATTTATAACGCTCGGGCCAATCACCTAATAACTCAAATTGCCTGATGAACCGATCCTGCTTTTCTTGTAGTGTCATGGCCTAAAAATACAAATTTAAAAACAGGTTTTGATCTCGGTTTTTGAGGATTTTCAGTTTTTACTTAGTGAGCGGGCAGAAGATATCTCTGTTGAGATTGATCCTTTGATCTCCTGAACATTTTCGCGCTCATCATCCCAAACAGGTTTTGCGTAATCAATAACTGAAATATAGCTGCCGTCTTTGCTCAGAATTCTGAACTGTTCGGTGTTTGGTTTACCTTTCAGTATGGTGTCCAGATGCTTTGCCAGTTTCTCCTGATCGGCATCATGCACCAATTCAGACAAAGTCATTTTTTCGGCTTCTGATGTATTGATTCCGGTAATGGATGTGAAAGAGTCGGATACGTAACTGAATCTGAATGCATCTGAATCTGCAATCAGTTTGTATCGAAAATCTTTCGATGTATCGAACATCTTCTCAAAATTTGCGTTCCGCTTATTCAACATCGCCATAATTCGCTTTTGGAGTGATTTATTCTCAAAAGCAGCACGAAGTACGGTCTGGTCATCTATGGTAAGTAATCGGGTGTTTACCTTAACCTCAACAGGTAGGCCTTTTCGTGTGCTGATTACCAGATTGTGTGTTACACCGTCAAAATCGCTCGGCTTAAATTTGTCGAATTTGTGCTTGAAACTTTCAACCTGTTTATCGGCCAGCAGCTCCCAAACTTTTTTCTTCTTTAGCTCTTCATCATCGTAACCAATCAGATCACGAAATGCTTTATTGGACGTGATGATGTTACCCTGTTCATCAACATCAATCAATGTTTTCTTTGATTCTTCGGCAAGCCTGTCGAACTCCAGTTGTGAATCCACAACCTTCTTTTCCGACCGTTTGCGCTCTGTAATATCGTGCTGGTAGGAAACCCAGTGTGTGATTTCACCCTTTTCATTTGTTAGCGGATGGATGTCCCACTGATTGATAAACTCTGAACCGTCTTTTCTGTAATTCACCGTATGGCCAAAAAATGCCTGACCTTCTTTGAGGCGTTTTTTCAGTGTATCAAGTACAGCCCTGTCTGTTTTGGGGCCCTGAAGTATTCGAGGTGTTTCACCAATGGCTTCATCCCGTGAATATCCGGTCATTTTTGTAAAACCGTCGTTTACATATACAATGCGTGGCCCGGGTTTTTCAAGCTCCAGTGTTGTGATTACAATAGAGTCGTAATCACTTTTTATTGCTCTTTCCAGTAAATCCAGGTGATCTTTTACCTGCTCTCTCTGCTGGATCAATTCATCAGCAAATTTAATCAGCTTTTTATATGATTCTTCGTCTTTGCTGCAAGACTTTAAAAACTCCTGGATATTATTCATTGTATTGTTTGTGAATTACAGAAAATTGGCTTGTTAAATATGACAATAACACAAGTCTTAAAACAAATCATTCCCGACAAACATAATTAACTTATTTATATAAAAAAACGAACTTCTTACACATTTAAAATGATCTTTGAGATGGTTTGAAGCTGCATATTAGATGTCCCTTCATAAATTTTACCAATTTTTGAGTCACGATAAAACTTCTCAACAGGGTACTCTTTCACATATCCGTACCCGCCAAAAAGATCCACAGCCATGGAACTAACTTTTTCGGCTACTTCAGCGCTGTAATATTTTGCCATGGCAGCTTCTTTCAGAAATGGCTGGCCTGCCTCTTTAAGTCTTGCCGCATTGTAAACCAGCAGCCGGGCCATTTCAAGCTCCGTAGCCATTTGCGCCAGCTGAAATTGAACCCCCTGGAAGTCTGCTATAGCTTTCCCAAATTGTTTCCGCTCCTTTGTATAATCAATGGCGGCATCAAAAGCACCCTGGGCAATACCAATCATCTGTGCACCTATACCAATCCTGCCCTCGTTCAGCGTTTCGATAGCAACTTTGTAGCCTTTACCAACTTCACCCAAAATATTTTCTTTTGGTACTCGCACATCTTCAAGAAGCAGCTCGCAAGTTGAACTGGCACGAATACCAAGTTTGTTTTCCTTTTTTGAGATTGAGAACCCTTCCATACCTCTCTCCACGATAAAGCCCGTAATCCCTTTATAGCCGGCATCCGGATTCACAGTGGCAAATACCAGGAAAATATCTGCCTCATTTGCATTGGTGATCCATAATTTAGTGCCATTTAGGATGTAGGAATCTCCATCTTCCTTTGCACCGCATTTAAGGGCGAATGCATCACTGCCCGATCCCGCTTCGGAAAGGCAGTAAGCACCTACCTTTTCCGTGGCAAGCTGAGGTAAAAACCGAGTATTTATCTCCTCAGAGCCCCATCTTAAAAAGGCATTATTAACCAGTGTATTCTGAACATCCATAAAAACCCCAACCGATGCATCTACCCGTGATATCTGCTCAATAGCTACAATACTCATAAAAAATGTACCGCCGCCGCCCTGGTATTTTTCCGGTACCTCGATACCCATAAAGCCCATTTCAAAAAATTGCTGAATCAATTCAGGATCGAGTTTCCCCGCCTCATCCATCTCGTGCACTTTTGGCTTGATAACGGTATCCGCAAACTCAGCAGCAGCCTCTTTCAGCATCTGCTCATCTTCTGTTAACTGTGTAAGGGGGGCTATTTTCTGATCTGACATGATTCTGTATTTTAAGTTATTGAATAGCTTTTTTCGGGTTGACAATATAGGTAAATGTAAGCGCTTTTCCGCAACTTATCAGCCTAAAAAGTTAGGTAAAGAGTCGATCCATTCCTATTTTTGGATTCTGTTTGATGCCATCGTATCCGGTATTATAATCTGAATCAAAAACACCATTAATCCACGAGCTTAAGTGTGACTAAATCCGAAAAAAACAATCTGAATCTGTTCAGCGAATTTACGCCTGCAACAAAAGCAGAATGGAAAAAGATTATGCTTGATACTATCGGGCCCGGAGAAGATCTGTCTAAACTCAACTGGAATCTGCGGGGTTTGCAGCCCATACCCCCGCTTTTTACCAAAGAAGACATAGATTACTCAAATACAACTCCTGTGGTACATACGGCATCATGGGGATTGTGCGAACATATTGCTTACAAGAAACTTCCGGAAGTAATTGTATCTGTTAAGGAAGCCGCAAAAGAGGGCACCGGCTGTT
>SLGA01000182.1 GCA_007123985.1 Balneolaceae bacterium
ATGTTCATATTTATCAATTTTAGTCGTTTTGTAAGCAGTAATAACAAGAATCGGGTCTTTGCAATGATTAACGAAAACCCGAAGCATTTTCATGTTCCTTCCTTCCTGAAAAATTTTATGGTAAACCTGTTTGCATTCGGTTTGATTTATGACGCTATCAGGTGATTCTATCGTCTGCACCACCAACGACTTCGAAATACCGCGCGAAGATAACCGTTCCAGGGCGTGTTTTGAGAAAGAAAGTTCAATCTTCATTCGTAAAACATAGGAAAATTATTGTGAATTTTTGGAATGATTTTTTTGATTAAAAAAAAGGTTAATTGAAAAGGAAATACAAACGGCAGTCGTTTTTTCCACGTTCTTTCCCTGTTTATCATGAATCGTTTCTTTTGGGAAAATCTGGTGTTGATTTGGGTTTTGTTTTTGGTGGTTCCCTTTGCGGGACTGTACTTGTTAAAAACAATCCTTTTCGGGAGCCGGGTACTGGGGGGAATTAAAATAGAATTACATCGTGGATAGGCTTTAGCCAGTTGGCAGTATAAATTGCTGCCATAGAAAAGATGGATAAAAAAATTATAGATGTTTTTAATGTTAAAAAATCTTAATATATAAGTTGTTCTGTACAACTATGTGTAGTTCGTGGGCTTTGGGTTTAGAAGGATATTGGGATCAGGGCTCTATTCTGCACGAAAATAAGTATTCGGGTTTTCTAGAAAAAAGACTATAAGTGGCTTAACAGATGGCAAACAGATTGAAAAATGGATGGATGGAGTATCTCAATCGCAAAATAGCTGTGTTTGGCACGTCCCATCTTTTCTATAATAATCGTATAAATCATAAAATATATACCATTACTACCTGCTATGGCTTAATTCAGGCTATAATGAGAGTTAAAGGTAGGTTTATGGTTTTTTTCAATTCTGTTTTAATTTTTCAGGAAGATCAATACATTGAGAGTCAGTCGTGTACACAAAATGCCAATCAGCTAAAATGTTTGGATCAATTTAACGTTTGGGGTGTAGCTACAGAAGGGGAAGGAATATGGCACGTGTAGAAAAGAGTAATATCCAGTCTATTTTAGATTTCATTATAGAGGAAACACCATCCGAGCTAACCGGATTTGATTCTATTCAGTACATGGTAAATTTGCTGTTTGAGCTTTCCAGCGACCAGCGTGAGCTTATGAAACGCCACGTTGAAGGCTACCTTGAAATGATGGATAAGGTTGAAGCCTCCGATATTGATATGGGCGGAGATGGCTGTGTGGGTAAAGTTTGGTATAGAGTACACGGTACCAAAAAGGTTTCTGATAAGAGTGATACCTACACATTGGATGAGAGTAATGTGCTTATCCTGAGTGTGCTCAGCGATACCCAAATGGAGAATCTGATTATCAATAAAAGTGTGGACCTTTCGTACGCACTCTCAATCGATCGCGATCGCCGTTTCCGGTGTACGGTCTATTTTGATCTTGAGAACCTCGGCATGAATATGAGGAAGATCAACAACGAAATTCGTCCGTTTGCCGGCCTAAATCTACACCCTGAAGTGGCTAAACACCTAAGCCTGAAATACCTTAAATATGGGCTTACGCTGGTTACCGGTATTACGGGTTCGGGTAAATCCACCACGCTTGATACGATAATTGACGCGAACAACCGATCGGTACGCGGCCATATTGTTATCATTGCCTCCCCGATAGAATTGGTACACAAACCCATGAAATGCATTGTACGCCACAGGGAAGTGGGCAGCGATGTGGCATCATTTCGGGATGGAATTGTGCAGGCGATGCGGCAGGATCCCGATATCGTGGTAATTGGTGAGCTTCGGGATAATGTGGCCATCAAAAATGCGCTTGAGGTTACCGATTCCGGCCACAAAGTGTTTTCAACCCTGCACACGGCATCTGCCATGGAGAGTATCGACCGAATTATTGGTGAAACACCACTGAATGAGCAGGAACGTGTGAGGATTCGACTTGCTGATGTATTAACTTGCGTAATCAGCCAAAAACTTGTAAATACAATAGAAGGCACACGTGTGCTGGCAAAGGAGGTTCTTGTAGCAACGCCACCGGTTCGGGCAGCGATTCGAAACGGTAACGTTGCGGAGATTTATCAGATGCTGAACGAGGGCGGCCAACATGGTATGCATACACTTGAGCAGGACCTGGTGAGGCTGGTTCGGCAACGTATTATAAGCCCTGAGGAGGCGCTTAATCAGGCCAATAATAAAACAAGAATTAAGCAACTTTTAAAGTAAATCCGGCAATACGTGGCAAAAAAAGAGATTATAGGATTAACGTATGAGGGTGACCGCCTGCGGTTGGCAAGAATTCGCACAACTAAAGCCGGAGTTGAGCTTCTTGAAGTAGATACCATCCATCTTCCTCAGCCAATCTTAAGTAAACGGGAAGTAGGTGCCGACCAGCAGGATTTCTCAAACGAGTATGATGAAATTTTCGAAACAGAGAGTTCTTCAACTTCCGAATTAAGTGATCTTGACGATCTTGAAAATTTTGGGTTAGACGAGGAAGGTCCGGCATCTGCGGATGGCTCAGAGCTTGAGAATAATTTCGACATGACCCGCGCGGATGATGATGCTGAGACGGCCGCAGACAACGAGCAGATGTTGGCTCAGTATGTGGGTAAATACTCATCGTCAAAATTGCGGATTGGTCTTCATATTCCGTTCGGTAAAACCACATTTCAGTTTTTTAAGAATGTGGATCCTTCAAAAATGAAAAAGAAAGACCGGATTGAGTTTTTCGAAGAAAAATTACGACCCATTTTTGGACGTGATGTTATTGAAGAACATTACAGCTGGATAAAAGTTGGAGAAAATGATTGTCTGCTCGCCTACAACCCCAACGACTTTGAACTGTTAAACCTGGTTGAACTTGCCGAGACATACAGCAAGAAGAAGCTTCTTGTGATGGACCGGCAGCCGGATGAAGGAATCTGGGCAGGTTTGGTGAGATCGAACTACGAACTTAAACCGGATGAGATAACCGGTCTTATTGCGATTGGTGATAAGAATAGCCGTGTAATGTTTATGAAGGGCGGCGAAATTATCAGTGTGCTGCCAATCATATCAGAAGGTGAAGATGATGAGAGTATACTGAACACCATTTTCAGTAAAATTCTTTTTGAAATTGATAAAGGGGAAATCCCTAAAATTACCCGAATACTGCTGATACGTTCTGCAAAACTAAGTGAAAAGGCGAAAAAGCATTTTCAAAAGCAGTTTGAAGATGTAGAGGTAGACTTTTTTACCCTGCACAATGAAAAGGTGAGTTACGCTGATGAGATTCTGAACTCACCGAACATTCTGCAGCCCTACAATACGGCTATTGGAGCCGCCTGGGCTGCGAGCGATTCAGACAGTAAAGCATTTACCGGTTTTACATTACTGCCGGAGTATGTACTTGAAAAACAGCGGGTGCTAAAAATTGAGTGGCATGGAATTGCTATTCTTATTTTGATTGCTCTAACACCACTTTTTATAAACAATTTCTACTTTGAAAAAGCAGCGGAACTTAACCAGCTTGAACAGGAAATAAGTTCATTGAATGCGCAAATAGACGAGCTCACACCCATTGCTACCATGACCGAGGATTTAATTGCAGATTTTCAGGTGATTAATGCCGAAAATAACCGCCTTCTCGATCTTGCCGAATACAGCCAAAAATGGTCGGAAGTGATGCGCATTTTGAATGAAGGTGTTTATGAAATACCAAATATCTGGCTTACTACTTTACGTACAAATGATAATAATATCAATCTAACGGGGATATCTCTAACCAGAGAGCAGATACCCGTTTTAGCAACTCTTTTTACAGATGCAAATATTAATCAGGTGAGCGAGACTGAAATAAGAGGCCAGCAAGTATATAGTTTCTCGATGCAAGCCAATAATTTCCGGCAGGATATCGATGAGTTTCTATTGGATCTGCCTGAATACGACTTTGAATCGGAGTTGAACGGGGCTGAATTCCCGGTCGATTTTTCGATGGATGCAGAAGTTCAGCCAAGCCCGGGAGTACAAACAGAGAGTATCCAGCCTGATCAAGCTGAGGCTGCTTTACCATCTGAATCAGAACCCGAACCAGCACCAACTGTTGACGTTGAAGAAGTGGAAGCCAGAGTCGATTTGGCACAGCAAGAAGAGGCAGCAGCGGTAATAGAAGAAGAAATTTCAGCAGAAGATGAAGAAACAGTACAAGAAGAACTCGCCCAAAACAGTTCGGAACCGGCTTCAGCATTAGACAGAGGCAACACTAATTCTTCTCCTTATGGATTAACCGGTACAGAAGATGAACTATTATATGGAGCATATACCATTGTACTGCATAGTATCCCATCAGGTACCAGGGCACGATGGGAGAGAAGTCGATTGGCAGACGAAGGATATAAAACAACACTCTGGCAGGCAACACTTGAGGATGGTACATTAACGTGGAGAATAGGAGTTGGTCAGTTTGAAACTGTAGATGATGCATTGGCTGCAATTTCTGATCTGCCTGAACCATACCATTCAAATCATTTTATCATCCGTATTCGATAACAGTTATGAAATACAGTATCCGAAATACACTAATTCTTATTCTAACACTCCTGCTTTTGGTAGGCGGCGGATATTTTTACGTTATCAACAGGTTTAATACTGATATAGAAGAAGCAGAAATGGAACGTGATCGCCTGAGAAGTGAACTTCAGGGTGTACAGCAATCAGCAAATATGTTCGCTACGGCACAGGCAAATTACAATGATGCTCTTTATAAACGATTAAATCATCCGAAAGAACTATTTAGAAGCCATAGTTCGAGCGGTCTCTACAATTATCTTCAGGAGCTAAACAGAGATATCACATTCACACAGCTTAATTACTCTTTAAGTGATTCTGTACTACAGAATGATCATGGAATCATTAATGTGAATATACAGGGAGAAGGCCGATACGAAAACCTGGTAAATTATCTGTACAGGCTTGAATACAGCCGGCCTCTCATTCAGATACGTACTGTACAGCTCGATAATATTACCGATCTTGAGAGACTCGACCGAGTTAATTTTCAGGTTAGCCTGGGCGCATACTACAGAAGAGGTGACTGGACAAATTATCGCGCAGATTTGGAGCCATCCGGGCCCCTTGGCGAAATTTTGCATAACCCTTACTACCCCTTAATACACGAAGTTCCACCAAATACCGAAAACCTTCCCAATGTGGATACCAGCAGATTAGTTGTTCTTACGGGCTCAAGAGCGCATATTATTGATCAAAATGGAACATTGCAGCGCTTAAACATTGGAGACAGGGTTTATTTGGGCAGACTTACATCCATCAGTATGTCTCGAGGTGAGGCAGTTTTCGAACTGAACCGAGGTGGTATACGCGACAGAGTAGTATTGAGCCTTCAATCAACAAATTAACAGAGGAACTAACATGGAAAAATTGATCGTAACTTTTTTGGCACTGTTTGTATTTGTGGCTGCAAACACGCTCTATTCGCAGGATCGCCCTCCGGAGAGGGAATTTTCAAATCCTGAAGAGATCATCATACTATCTGAAGATGTACAGTTTTCTGATGCCATGAATATTATTGAAGAGCTTGCACTTGAATTCAGGAATAAAATATTCATTATCAGAACAGATTTTGATGGTCCGATTGGTATAGAAATTCCACAAATGCACTGGGAAGACGCACTAAACCGCATTACTGCTGCAAATAACCTTTTTGTGACGGAGAACCCCAGATACTTTGAAATTCTTGACATACCACCGGATGAGCGCATTGTTGATGAAAATGATCGGTTTTCTGAACGAACAGAGCCACCAAAGGTAACATTTCAGTCGCGTGAAATTGAAATTCAGGCAACGTTTTTCCAGGGAGACAGGCAGATGATTCGTGAACTGGGAATTGACTGGACGAGCCTTCAAAACGACAGGGTAAGAGTTCAGAGTTTTGCTGCAGGTAGTGTAGGGCAGGATGTTTTTGAAGTAGAGGCCAACTGGACCGATATTTTTAATTCCGGCTGGGATATCAATGCTCTTTTTAGTGCCTTTGAGCAGAATAATAAAGGTGAAATTTTATCTTCGCCAACCATTAAAGTGCTCGATGGTGAACTTGGAAGTATTCAGGTAGGGCAGGATTTTTCGATTAAACAACGGGATTTTGCCGGCAACATTACAGATCGGTTTTTTAGCACAGGCACCATTCTACGGGTACAGCCACAGATATTTTATCATGATGATACCCCTTTTATATATATGACTGTTAATGCCGAACGAAGCACAGCCCAACCTGATCCGATTTCAACTATTGTAAACAAGCAGGAAGCAGCAACCGAAATTCTCATGTTGAGCGGTGAAAGTACCGTTATTGCGGGCCTGTATGAAACCGAGGTAAATAGTACGCGCAGAGGCATCCCGATATTGAAAGATCTTCCCGGCTGGTTTTTTGGGCTTCGTTATCTTTTTGGATACGAATCAAATGAAAGTACCGTGCAGGAGCTGGTTGTTCTTATTAAAGCTACCATATTGCCATCGTTGGAGGAGAGGCTGGCCGACCCGCAGAGAAATATGCCACAGCTTCTCAGAGACCGAAGAGAGCTGTTTCAGCAAGAGATTGAGGAGTTACAGGAAATTCAGATTGAGTAAGCGTACTTTTACTTTTACAGACCGAGATAATTGATAGCTGTAGAAAAAGGGGATGTGTCCACATTCCCTTTTTTTGTTTTCGAGAAATATCACCAGAATGGATATGAAATAAGATATTCGAAAAGTAAAGAGTCATTAAATCCGTCCAAAAACCAATCGGAACTGTACCTGCCTGCCGCGATGCCGGGCTTAAGCTGAATCCCTTTGACTTTACCTCGTTCTGGCTTTGATTAGGCGTCTTCAAGCGTTATGGCAAGCACTTCTTCCATGGTAGTCATACCATTTTTGATACGCAGACGGCCGGATGCACGCAGAGTAAGCATTCCTTGTTTAACGGCATGCTGCCGTATTGAATCCTCATCAATCTCATCACCGGCAGCAAAAATCATACGCTGTAATTCTTTATCAAAATAGAGGGCTTCAAAAATGGCAACACGCCCTCTGTAACCTCGGCTGCATTTTTCGCAACCAACGGCTTCATAAAATGTTGTTTCTTGAATCTCTTTTTCTGAAAAGCCAAGGTTTAAAAGAGGTTCATGATTCAGCTCTTTATCAAGTGGGCGTTTACAATCGGAACAGAGTCTTCTAACAAGTCGCTGAGCCATTACCAGATTAATGGCATTGGCAATCAGGAAGGGTTCCACACCCATTTTAAAAAGTCGAGCAACTGCGCTGGGGGCATCGTTGGTGTGAAGGGTGGAGAATGTAAGGTGACCCGTATTCGCCAGCTTAATGGCAATTTCTGCTGTTTTCAGATCACGAATCTCACCAACAAGAACAATATCCGGGTCATGACGAAGAATACCTCTCATGGCCATATCGAAGGTCATGCTTTCGGAGATCTTTAGCTGCCGTGCACCTTTAATGAGATATTCTACCGGTTCCTCAATTGTGAGAACGTTAAATTCCGGGCTGATAACCGCGTGAAGCGCAGCAACCAGTGTGGTTGACTTACCAGAACCTGTTGGGCCGGTAATAATCACAATTCCGGATGGTTTTCGAATGGCTTTATTAAAATCAATCGAAGCTTTTTCCTGGAGACCCAATTTTTCAAGGTCAGTGATTACTTTACGGTCATCGAGTACCCGAATTACAATGGACTCCAGTTTTCGATTAAACTCTTCACCGACCATCGGCATAATGGATACCCTGTATCGGATGTTTGTGTTGTCAATTCGCCGCTGAATGTATCCGTCCTGTGAGGAATCCCTCTCAAAACGGTCAATATTCAGAGCTTTATCTTTAACAACGGCAGCGATCGCTTCCGGTTTTACACCCGGTTGGGAATGCCACACACGAAGACGTCCATCGAGCCGGAAAAGAATGTCGGTAACATTTTTCTTCCCCGGTATAATATGAATATCGCTGGCACCTTTTCGAACAGCTTCAACCAACATCCCTTCGATAAGAGAGTTGAGCATGCTCTTGTTAATCTCGGCATCGAGCTCCTCTTCGTCAACTTCCTGCATGGGCATATCAGGTTCCTCAAGCTCCATGTCGTCAAGTAGTTTGAGAAACTCATTGCGCTGATCATATACCTTGCCGATGATCTTTTCAATCATCTCAAGTTTACAATAAGTTAGTTCGTATAGTTTGTAAGGAAGTTCAGATGCGAGAATAGAAATCTGAGGATCAGTTGGGTCAGCACAGGCTAAAATAATCTGATCTTTTGTAGCTTTAAAGGGTACAGCTTTATGTGCGATCATTTCATCAACAATCTCCTCGGGAAGATCATCCATCAATTTCCGTATGCTTTCGATCAGCTTCGCCGATGGTTCCTCAGAGGTGATTACCTCCCGAAAAGCATATAAGTTAGTGATGATTTTCATTACTTCATGCCTATCTGCATTATAATCATCAACAAGTATTGTGCTCAGCCGTCTTCGTATAGATATGGGTTCAGACTGATGCTTTTTGATAGCGGCATCAAGTTTATCATCATCAATAATGCCTTTCTCAACGAGAGCCTCTCCGAGTCTGCGCCTTACATAAAACGTATTTTTTTGTACACTATTCATAAACTAAGATGATGGTGCCGTGCTGTAGATTCAAGTATAGTAATTTAAAGTATTGCAAACTTCTATGAAAACACTATTTACTGCTCAAATTATCTACGAAAATTCAACTCTTTTGGATTGTTGAAACAAAACAATGGCTGTTTACCAATCAACTGCTTTTTGAAAAGCTTTTTTTTGAGTCTAATTGGTTAGCAAAACACAAACAAGAAATCTGCTACAATCCGGACATTGCACGTTTCGGTTGTAAAACCGAAACGTCAGAATGATTAGTAATTTGGCTGGATAATTGCTGCTTCAGAGGATACAACTGTAATGTAAATCAGTGCAACAAAGATAAAGATGTTGATAAACAGGTTTATCATATTGATTACCGATTCCAGCTTATATTCCGTCTGTTTTTCGTAGTAGTTGGCAAGCTGGCCCGCGTTTTCTTTTAGTGAGCCCGACTCAGCTCCAAGTCTAAAACGGCTTAGTGCACTTTTTGGGAATACTTTCGTCGCCTCGAGAGCTTCGATTAGACCAACACCATCTTCAAGCATACGTCTGATAGCCACCTCCTTTACCTGTTTTTCGATGTAGCTGTTTCGGCACGCTTCTGCAGCAATTCGAATTACTTCAATATTTTGTCCGGAGCCGCTGTAGAGTGTGTTAAAAACCCGTGCAAAAATTTCGATACTTGTTTTGTGCATCAAATCGCCGATAACCGGCATTTTAATGAGGTATTGGTCTAAAATGAGCCGGCCTCGTTTACTTTTCCACATCAACACAAGTGTTAAAATTGGAATCACATGAACAAGTACGATTGGTATCCAGTTGGCTTGAAGCCAGTAACTAATATCGAGGGTTTGTGCGGTGAGAGGGGGCAGGATTATATCGAATTCGAGAAACATCTCTGCTGTAACCGGAAATACGTACCCCACGAAGAATAGTAGTGTAAGAATTACGGCAAATACAGTAATCGCAGGCATAAA
>SLGA01000262.1 GCA_007123985.1 Balneolaceae bacterium
AAAAAAGCCGCAAACATCCAATTTAAATGTGTGGATAACTTGTGGAAAAGTTTTTTATTTCGGCCTGCTTTTTATGGATCAATGTTAAAACAGTGTTATCGAATTGTTATGGGCTGTCAAGTGAAATTTTACAATTCTTGTATATAATATATAAACCATTGCAGCCCATGAGTTTTACAGGTTTATAGAAATGTGGATAACTTTACGAAAACAGCGAAATATTTTTTTGATTTGTGCAGTAGAAATTCTCATTTTGGTCAGAGAATAAATGAATGTCCATAGTTTGTTTGTGGATAACTAAGGGATACTGCTAACTTTTTTAACGTTTTGGGAGGCATCGCAACGTTGAATCAATCAACTGCCGAGTCTGCATGGAATGAATGTTTAGAAATCATTCAGGATAACATCAGCTATCAAAAATATAAATCGTGGTTTGAACCGATTAAACCGGTTAAAATCGAAGGGGAAACTTTAACTATACAAGTACCCAGCCAGTTTTGGTACGAATGGCTTGAAGAGCACTACTATAACATGCTCCGAACTACCATTGCAAAAGTTCTGGGTAATGAAGGCAAACTTGAGTACTCAGTTCTTGTGGAGAGATCCGATCGTATTGAAGATAACCGCTCTATCCGCCTCCCTCAAAGGCCAATGCCTCCGCAAAAGCCGCAGGAGATGAATACCTTCACAGATTACCATCCCGGTAAGATTGAAAATCCATTTGTGATACCCGGCATTCGAAAAACCAATATTGATTCAAACCTGAACAGTAACTACGTATTCGAACGCTATATTGAGGGGGACTGTAACCGCCTGGCACGGTCAGCAGCTATGGCCATCGCTGATAATCCCGGCAGCAACTCATTTAACCCGCTTTTTGTATATGGCGGAACAGGATTGGGTAAAACGCACCTTGTACAAAGCATTGGCAATAAGATAAAACAGCAGTTTGGTGATGAAAAAGCTGTGCTCTATGTCTCATCAGAAACATTTACAAACGAATTTGTTCAGGCAATTCGTAACAACCGTGCAAGCGAGTTCTCCATTTTCTATCGAAACATAGATGTTCTTATTGTTGATGATATTCAATTTTTTAGCGGCAAAGAGAAAACCCAGGAAGAGTTCTTCCATATTTTTAATGCACTCCACCAGGATGGCAAACAGATTATCCTGAGCAGCGATCGCCCGCCAAAAGATATCCCCGATATTGAAGAGCGCCTTATATCCAGATTCAGCTGGGGCTTAAGTGCCGATCTGCAGATTCCTGAATATGAAACACGGTACGCCATTCTCGAACGAAAAGCAGGTGATAACGGAATTTCACTAAATCCGGAAATCATCGAATTTATTGCATACAATTTTAAATCGAATGTGCGGGATCTTGAGGGTGCCATCATCAAACTGCTTGCAACCGCATCGCTCAAACATGTGGATGAGATCGACCTGCAAATGGCAAAAACTGTGCTTAAAGACATGGTGAAAAGCTCTAACACACAAATCTCAATTGAATTTATTCAGAACTACGTATGCGATTACTTTGGAATCGACACAAATAAAGTTCGCGAAAAAACGCGTAAACAGGAGATTGTGGAAGCCCGGCAGATTGCCATGTATCTTGCCAAGAAATACACCAAATCAAGCCTCAAAACAATTGGCTTGCAGTTTGGAGGCAGAGATCATTCCACAGTAATCCACGCTATTTCCACAGTGGATGAGCGCCTATCAACAAGCCCTAAGCACAAACGCATGCTGAAAGAGCTTGAGCAAAAAATTGAAGTAGCCACCCTTTAATCTTTCTTTGCCAACAAGCATATTGCTCTTCCGGTATATTGGGATTATTCCATGTTTGTGACCAATCTTCTGCCTATTTTTAGTGGTTAAAGAACCCAAACTATTTTCTTTGGATAAAATCACAATAAAAGCACTCAAATTCAGAGGCAAACACGGCTATTACGAACGTGAACGCAAGGAAGGAAACGACTTTGAACTGGATGTATCTGCCTG
Organism: Balneolaceae bacterium; assembly: GCA_007123985.1. Taxonomy (GTDB): domain Bacteria; phylum Bacteroidota; class Rhodothermia; order Balneolales; family Balneolaceae; genus Rhodohalobacter. The sequence goes on from SLGA01000262.1 coordinate 2,005, forward strand.
GGGCAACTTTAGAAAAGCTATTGAAAACGATCAATTAGACAAAACCTTTAACTACGAACTTGTTGAAATTGCAGCGCTATCTGTACTTCACGGCCCACCCGAAAAGCTAATTGAAACGATGTGCGCAAAGATTGGTGACGAACTTTTTGAAAAAGCTGATTCCGTAAAAAAACTTACCGTAACCCTGAGAAAATTGAACCCGCCTATCACCGTACCGGCCAGCTACGCCGAAATAACCATGACATGGAAAAGGTAATAATAGCAGTAGGCAGCAACCTTGGAGACCGGCTTAATATGCTTCGGCGAGCCAGTAAGTTTCTTGAATCCCTTTCTGAAACTCCGGTTAAAAAAGCATCTGTTTGGGAATCGGAACCGGTGGGAGCCGCAAAATATACGTTTTATAACAGCGCAGCAGAAATATCAACGGAACTGCAGCCACTGCACCTGCTGGAACGCTTAAAAGAATTTGAACAAACATGTGGCAGGGATAAAAATCCCGAACGCTGGGCACCGCGCATTCTTGATCTTGATATTATTCTTTACGGTAACTTGGTGATTCAGAATGATACTCTTATTATTCCTCATCAGGAATATAAAAACCGCCGATTTGTACTCTGTCCACTGCAGGAAATCAGCCAGCTTTTTAAAGATCCAACATCCGGTATGTATATTGAGGAAATGATTCAACACGCTCCGGTAATTCAAATCAGAAAAACAGAGTTAATCTGGTAAACATAATGATGGTTAGAAGCTGAATTCAATTAAATCATGCGAAATCAATTTGATTTTATAGCCATAGAAGGAGTTATCGGTGCGGGAAAAACCACTCTGGCTTCGCTGTTGGCAGAGCGCAATCGTGCAAGGTTGGTGCTAGAGCAGTTTGAAGAGAATCCATTTTTGCCAAAATTTTATGAAGATCGAAAGCGGTTTGCCTTCCAGACACAACTGGCGTTTCTCGCAAGCCGGTTTAAACAACAGCAAGTAATGACCAATCGGGATCTGTTTGATGAGTTTGTAATATCAGACTATATGTTTGAAAAAGACCGCATTTTTGCTCGGCTCAATCTCGATGAAGATGAACTTGCACTCTACGATAACATCTACGGAATTATGACCGGGATTTCTGCAAAGCCGGATCTTGTTATCTATCTGCAAAGTACTGTAGATCGCCTCTTGAACAATATCGACAAGCGCGGGCGCGATTATGAGCGTCACATCACACCGGATTATCTGCAAGAACTCAGCGAGGCATACAACCAGTTTTTTTACCATTACAATAAAGCACCGTTAATGATCATTAATTCAACAGAGATCGATTTTGTGAACAACACCGAGCATCTTGCCTATATAGAGGAACAGATTTTTGAACAGCCCATACGAAGTAATACACATATTCATATTATCCCCGATTAAATGATACGCTGGCTACTTATAGCACTCTTTATATTTATTATCCTGCGTTTGATACGCGGCCCTAAGAATAGAAAACGCCCTGCATTTCGGTTTCATTTCGGAAACATGCAGCGCGGAGAAAATGGCGGCAGATCATCCCGGAATAAACCAAAACTGGATGAAATTGAAGAGGCAGAATTTGAAGATATAACAGAAAAAGTAAACAAAGAGAACAATTCATGAGCTTTGAAGAAACGCATAAAGAAGGGTACGAACTGCTTCACGAAAAAGACCTCGACAGCAGCCTCGATGTAGCCCGAAAACTGCAAAAAATGAAACCTGAAGCCCCCGAAGGGTTTACGCTCGAAGCCGAAGTAATGCAAAAACTGAACCAGTGGGATGCAAGCATAACATCACTCAATGAAGCCATTGAGCTGGATGCTGAGTCGGGCAGGCTGTACAACCTCCGCGGATATGCATTTTTAAACAAAGATGAGCTCGAAAAAGCCAAAAAAGACTTCGACAGAGCCATTTCCCTCGATAACCTATCCTCTGCACACCGCAATCTGGTTTTGTATAAACTGATGACAGGCAAAGGCCAGGAGGCGATATCCTACCTTCTCGACAGAATCCGTACTGAACCCAGAGATGTTGAAAACTGGATTTTAATGGGCGACCTGATGAAAAAAGGCGGACACGATGAAAAGGCAAAAACCTACTACGAGCAAGCTCTCAAAATGGATCCCGGAAATGAGTATGTAAGGGAGCTACTCGGAAATTAAAATTGTATCATTTTCCAATCCCTGTTTTTGCAGATTGATGGATAGGGTATCAAATCCTGTCCAGGTAACTCAAATCATTCAGGAAGGCTTCCTGCCGGCGTATGAAATACTCGGGAGCGCGGGTTAATGCCAGCCGGAAACCGTAGTGGAACAGTGGGTTTTTGGAGTGAGACGCTTTTCCGAACTGCCAGGAGTCGGCTACGATTTTCATTACTTTTTTTTGCCGTAGTTGTTGATAGCGCCGGCAGGCAATTTGAAAATCATCGGGGTATTTTTTAAGTAATTTTGCCAGGCACCAGGCATCTTCTATAGCCTGGCATCCGCCTTGTGCCAGGTTCGGGGTGGTGGCATGGATGGAGTCCCCCAGGAATAACACCCTGTTTTTGTACCATGGCCGTTTTTGTGTGCCGATGTCGGCCATATCGTTTCGCAATACCGGGCCTGATGTACGGATCAGCTCTTTAAGATCGGGATGGAAGTTTTGAAACAGATCAAGCAGCTCATCAATAATGGTTTTCGGGTTATCTTCGCCACCGGGCGGGGCCGGTTTCACGCCCAGCCAGAACGATTGGTTGTTTTCGTAGGGAAGAGCCAAAAAGCGCAGCCTCTCATCCCAAATTTCCAGATAGGAATCCCGGAATTCATCGGGTAATGGGGCATCAGAAATTCCGCGCCAAATTGTTTGATTGATATAGCGTATGGGTATGCCAGGCAATAGCTGCTGCCGTATTACGGATTTGATACCATCTGCCGCAACGGTAACCGGGGCAGTTAGTTTAGTTCCGTCATCAAACCGGAGTATGCTCTCATCTTGCAGTGCATCAACAGAAACTATTTTTTTAGAAAGGTGGATGCTGCCGGCCGGAAGTGTATGTTTCAGAATGTCGATCAGCCGCGCCCTATGGATTACGATCATTTCGGATGCAGCCTCAATGGTTCGGCGAATATTGAGCTGTTTGTCGGGCATGTGAACCCGCTTCAGGTGGGTTCCTTTTTCCCGCAGCAAACCGGCCAGCCCGAGTTTTTCTAACAGCCTGATGGGCGCCTCCGATAAACCGATCCCCGCTCCCACGTCGCTAAGCTCCGGGGCCTGTTCATACAGCTCGAAGGGAATATTGTGATGCTGAAGGGCATTGGCGAGGGTCAATCCACCGATCCCTCCTCCAATAATCGTAACCGGTGTGGGTTGCATAGGGTTTATTGTTGTTACGTTGTCAAAATTCGCTATGAATATACACGCAGCTGCAGGCTGAATCTCTTTTAGGATGCTTTACGAGTCCCAAAGTGTATTTTTCAAACCATTGTTACTACTGTGCGTTCAAAAAATTGAACGGGAGCATTCAATAAACCCGGATGCATCGTCTGTTTATTGATGCAGCTTCTACCCTGTAATGAAATCTATACGATATTTATTATTTATTTCTTTCCCTTCTCCTCAATCAAGCGAACAGCGTCTCCCATGGTTACTTTTTCGGGTTCAGTGCCTTTTGGCAATGAGATATTCTTGCGACCGTATTTTATGTAGGGCCCATATCGGCCATCCATAACTTTAACCGGCTCATCAGTTTCAGGATGTTTACCAAGATCCTGTATGGCGGATGAACTGCCACGCCCCTTGCCTTTCTCTTTTAGAAGGGCAACTGCACGATCAAGGCCAACCTCAAGAACATTATCCTCTTTTTTCAGCGATTTGAAGGTTCCGTCGTGCAGAACAAAGGGTCCGTAACGGCCTATTCCCGCTTTCACAACCTTACCGGTTTCGGGGTGTTCGCCCAACGTTCTTGGCAGTTCAAGAAGTTTCAGCGCGGTTTTAAAATCCACATCAGCGGGTGTCATCCCTTTCAGCAGAGAAACGCGTTTCGGTTTTTTATTCTCTTCCGTTACCTCTCCAAGCTGTACATAAGGACCAAAACGACCACTCAGCACATAAACAGGTTCATTTTTTTCGGGGTGTGTGCCTAATGAAACAGGCCCTTCTTTTTCTGCTACCAATAGTTCTTTGATTTTTTTTGCGGATAGTTCGCCCGGATCCAGATCAACCGGAAGCGATGTGGTAATCTCTTCACCATTTGAGCTGGTTTTTACATAGGGCCCAAATCGGCCCACGTGCACCTGCATTCCATTCAGATCATCAATCGGCAGGTTGAGAATTTTTGCTTTTTGAGGATCAATATGCTCCTCCTGCTGATCCACCTGGTTCTTCAGTCCTTTTTCACCTTTATAATAATCATCCAGATATTTTACGGGATCAAATTCACCCTTGGCAATCTGATCAAGCCGGTTTTCGAGATCTGACGTAAATTCGCTGTCCACAAGATGGGGAAAATGCTCTTCAAGCAGTCCGGTAACCGCAAATGCCGTGTAACTTGGTATAAGGGTTTTACCGTCTGATTTTGCGTAACCACGATCCTGAATAGTACTGATAATGGAAGCATAGGTACTTGGCCGGCCAACACCTCGTTTTTCGAGCTCTTTAACCAATGTGGCTTCTGTAAAACGGGCGGGTGGTTTGGTTTCGTGCGATATGGATTCAAGCTCGTGCATCTCTACCGCTTCGCCTTCCTTCATTTCGGGCAGAAAAATCTCCTGTGTTTCGAGCGCCGCTTCGGGATCGTCACTTCCTTCAACATATGCTCTGAAGAAACCGGGGAAAAGAATTTTCTTACCGCTGGTTTTAAAATCAGCCCGGGTATCATCCTTTTCGGCGGTGATGGTAACATTGGTAAATTCCAGCTTTGCTTCGGCCATCTGCGTGGCGATGGTACGTTTCCAGATCAGGTCGTAAAGTTTAAACTCTCTGCCTGATAGACCCGATTCTTCTGGGTGAACAAACTGCGAGCCGGCCGGGCGTATAGCTTCGTGCGCTTCCTGTGCTCCTTTCGTTTTACCAAAATTCCGTACTCGCTCAAAGAGATATTCTTTGCCATACTGCTTCTCAACTTCTTCACGCGCGGCTCCAATTGCCTGACCCGAGAGGTTCATCGAGTCGGTTCGCATGTAGGTAATCATACCTTTCTCATAAAGCTTTTGCGCTACACTCATTGTGTCTCTTGCCGAAAATCCAAACTTCCGGTTTGCTTCCTGCTGCAGGGTAGATGTAATGAATGGCGGAGATGGATTTCTCTTCTGCGTTTTTACATCGATGTTGGTTACAGACCAATCCGCTTCGTTCAGCAAATCGCGCAGTTTGCCGGCTTTATCCGCATCCAGGAGAACAACGGAGTCGGGCTTTTTCAGTTTACCCGTATTCTCATTAAAATCTTTTCCGGTGGCGAGTCGCTTATCGTTCAGGTGAGAAAGATCGGCATTAAAGCGGTTTTTATCTTTCTGTTTCGAAAGAGATGCTTTTAAATCGTAATAGGTACCACTTTTAAATTTCATTCGCTCACGCTCACGTGCCACCAGGAATTGAACGGCTACCGACTGAACCCGCCCGGCTGAAAGGCCCGGTGCAATTTTTTTCCACAACAACGGTGAAATTGTGTAACCGGCAAGGCGATCGATTATTCGTCTCGTTTCCTGGGCATGAACAAGGTTCATATCTATATCACGGAAGTTTTCGAGCGCGTTCTGAATCGCCTCTTTGGTAATTTCCCGAAATGCCATTCGCTTTACAGGCACTTTGGGGTTCAGCAGCTCAACCAGGTGCCATGAGATTGCCTCGCCTTCGCGATCTTCATCCGTTGCAAGTACAAGTTCATCAGCATCTTTGAGCAGCTCTTTAAGCCTTTTAACAACTTTCTTTTTACTTGCCGGAACAACGTATAGCGGATCGTAGCGCTCATCCACATTGATGCCCAGATTCGACCATGGCTCTTTTTTATACTTTGCCGGTATCTCTTTGGCTGAGGAAGGCAAATCACGTATATGGCCCATTGAAGAATCTACAATATAACCCTTAGGCAGGAACTTCTTAATGGTTTTGGTTTTGGTGGGAGACTCTACAATTACTAAAGATTTCATTTGATTTTTTTTGATTCAAAAATTTTCGGGAAGACAAAAGACTATTTGATAGAATTGGTAAATAAATCAACTAACAGTACTTCGCTGCAAACTTCGGTCTTCGGCCTTCCAGCTTCAGTCTTCACAGACTTTCAATCAATTCTTTCAGCTCTCCGGCGTGATTCTTGGTATTTACTTTCTCAATAACTCCGAGCACGGCACCATCGGTATCAATCACAAAGGCAGAACGTGAGGGAGCATCAAACGTTTTACCATACATTTTCTTTTCTACGATCGAATCGGTTGCTTTGGCAAATGCAAAGTCAGGATCGGAGGCAAGTGTGTAGTTGATGTTCAGTTTTTCAGCGTAATTTTTGTGCGAACCGCATGTGTCTTTACTCAATGCAATCAGGTTATATCCTTTTTCATCGAACCATGATGCATGCTCAGCAAGACTTTTATTCTGCCTGTCGCACCCGCTGGTATTGTTCCTCATATAAACGGATACAATTGCAGGCCGGTTCAGCAAATCAGTAAACTTTACCTCTTTTTCTTCACCATTATCTACAACACTAAGGGTAAAATTGGTATCAATCTTATTTCCAGTTTCAATCATATTTCTGCTCTTTTGGTTTTTATTTGGGCTTTCATAACCCGTAAACCGGCCTGTTTCGTTCTGTATTTTCGGATCTCAAAGAGATCCTTATTATACACATTCTACACTTCACAGAGCAACTGATTTTAAAAAGAGCTTTTTGAGTGCCTGCTTTTAAACGTTGGTTAATCACCTGCAATTCTTCTATTTAGGTCTTTTCAACAGATATTGGGCCACAGCGGCAAGCACTATCGAGTGATGAACAATACCTTGCGAAACAAGCTTAAAAAAATCGTCCAGCGGTATTTCGTGTACTCCAATATCCTCACTGCCTTCGGTATGCTGGTCATCTGTTTTTTTACATTGCTCAGCCAGGTAGAGATGGGTAAAATTGTTTAATATGGCCGGATTGGAACTTGCTTTACCCAGGAATGTCCATGAGTCTGAACTGTATCCCGTCTCCTCAAGTAACTCTCTCCGGGCAGCTTCGAGCGGGGCTTCCCCTTTATCGGTCATTCCACCGGGTATTTCGAGTGTTACCTGATGGATTCCGGCTCTGTATTGCTCTGCCAGCACAATATTCCCTGCTTTAGTAATCGCAATTACATTTATCCATTCCGGTGCATTCAGAACATAAAAAGGGTGTGTGCTCTCGATTTTGTCAGGAATCAGCTCAATTTCATGCAGGGAAAAAATGGGAGTTTCAAAGACTTTCTTATCTTCCTTCACATTCCATTTTGGTTTTGAAAATCTAAACAGATCAGACATAGAAAAAGGGTTATGAGTAAAAAGTTGGAAATATCAAACAAACACAGTTCAGGGGAAAAAGAACTCAATCAAATGGTAGAGAGTGTCTGCGATTTGATGGAGAAGATATACCGCGAAGGCGATTA
>SLGA01000199.1 GCA_007123985.1 Balneolaceae bacterium
GGGTTACCATTCAGCGATGCACTGGAAACATGTTGTCCCTCTTCAAGGGCTACAGCCAGTACCATACCGCCAAGCATATCATATCTGTAAGCTTGTTCTGCCATATCGCGGTTATCAATTCGCACGGTTCCGGCACTCGTTTCTGTAACCGTTGCATGGCGCTGATATAACCACTGGCTGTATAACTGCTCATTATTTTTCGCCAGATAATGGTTTGGATGGGCCTGAATTTCTCTGAAGTAGTCAATCCATTGCTGGTTTAAATCTGGCTGAAGAAAATCATCATGTGCCAGCCAGTTTGCCCAATGGCTTTCAGTTAAATCTGTCAGATAATCGTCTACGGGTTCGGTGGGTACATCTGCATATCGATGCCAAACCGGGCCATAATCGTGCCTGTCAAAAAGTAGAACTCCATGGTCAAATCCACCTGTGCCCCACTCAGGAAAACCGATTTCAGGGCTCAGTATAAATTTTGTATTTCCGTACTTCACACCATAATCAGACCAGATTTTACCTGTACTCACATCACCATCGGGGTTCCAGTGATAACCGTATGCACTCATGCTTTCGGGAAATGAATGGCCATTCTCCTCTGAGATACCGTACTGCGCCAAGATTTTTCCGATCAGATCCATACGGCCGCGCATCTCTTCTTCTGGCCAGGCATACTGCTCGTACACATTGTACCACTCTGAGCGATGTTTGATGCCATCGATCCAGTATTCGTGACCCACACCGGTAACGCCAAGCTCGATATGGTGTGCATTATTTTTCACATAATCCATGATTTCGAGCTGTTTCGGGCCGATGTTACTGGAATTGTCAAACTCTGATCCCCACATGGTTACAGTTGGGTAATTAGCCACAATGTTGAGTCTGTCCATTTCTGCAAGTGCAAAAAGAGTAAGAATACGCACACCCACGGCCTCGCCAACTTCTACAAATGGCCTGTAATCACGTACGTCAAACATTCGCCTGATTCCCGCACGCCAGGGGCCTTCACGAGTCTCTTCAATATCACCCATATTGCTGCCATCCATATAGCCAACCTGGTTCACAGCAATTCCAAAACCTCTCGGAAAAATAATCCCTCCATCGTTTGCGTCGGTTTCGGTATCAGTAGCTAATGCAAGTTGCGATGTTCCGCCGAGTAGTGCAAAGCAAACTATAAAAAGTGAGAGTGTAAAAATTCTTGTATTAAGTTTTATCATATAAGCTGAATTAACGTTTACTGGTTACTAAGTTGAAGGCTTTGTTTTCAGATAACAGAACCAACCATACTATTCAGTTATGATTGGCTTAGCTGTACATCCGGTTTTATTTAAAAATCTCCATCCAACCCAAATGTTGGTTTGTTGTTCACCCACTTGCCATCGGTAAAATCCGGAAAATCAACGGGTGCGCTTCCCTGAGCAATCGACTGCTCCGAAAGCGGGGTTACTGCAAGCATCATTACAGAATCGTACACATCAATCGGGGTAGGTAACTGCCGCTTAACTGCTTGCGCAAAAGCTCTTGTCTTCAGGTAATCTGCACCACCATGGCCGCCCCTCACACCTGCTTCAAGAAAATTTTTCCAGAGTGGATGCTCATATTGTTCACGATATGGATCGAACGAGTGCCACTGTTTTGGCGTCATACCTTCCAGATAAATGGAGTTGTTATCTTCCATCCAAAGGCCTTTTGTACCCTGAACACGACCCATATTTGAATAGGGCCTCGGCAGGTTCACATCATGGTTTATTACAATAGTTTCGCCCTTTGCAGTCTTCAGAACTGTGGTAACAATATCTCCCAGCCCCCATTGAATGCTTGCATTGGGATGATCTTTGCCGCCGTGCTCTTCCACATATGCCTGGAGCCCGCGGGATTTTGTGGCTGTTGATGTTAACGAGACAAATCTATTGCCTCGGTTTATATCAAAAATGGTTGCAATGGGCCCAAGGCCGTGTGTTGGATAGAGATCACCATTTCGGTGCAGTGAGTGGTTGGTTCGCCATTTTGCAGCCCGTTCACCTTTTTCACCAAACTCGGCACCCGGCCGAAATTTCACGTATCGAATATCATGCTGATAGCCGCACTGCCCGTGAATCAGCTCGCCAAAAAGTCCCTGCCTCACCATGTTCAAAACAGCGAGTTCGGAACGGTAATAATTATGATTTTCCAAAAGCATAACCGGCATTCCGGTCTCTTCGGATGTCCTTACAATATCCCAGCACTCTTGCAGTGAGAAAGCACCACGAACTTCCGGAGCACAATACTTTCCGTGTTTCAATGCGGCAAGAGTCATTTCTGTGTGAAGTTCCCACGGTGTTGCAATCGCTACACCATCAATGTCGTCCCGCTCCAGCAGATTTATATAGTCTTTGGGTCCGTTGGAATATCCTGTTGGTTCAGCGCCACCTGCATCCACAACCATTTTCTGCACGTAGGCTACACGCTCCGGATTAATATCACACACAGCCGGAATTACCACATCATCCTGAAAGGTTAGTCCCTGCACTATGTTTCCGCCTTGCGAGCCTACACCAATTACGGCTATACGCGCTTTTCTATCATCTTTACCCTGAATAAATGCAGGTGCTTTTTTGCCAAGAGCTATATTAGATGGAATCATTGAAGCACCGATTCCGGCCAGGGTACCTTTCTTCAGAAATTCTTTTCGGTTGATTTTATTTCCCATCACGTTTTACTATCAGGATTATCTATTCAGTTTGATTTATGCTTCACCCTGAAAGAGAATGATCCTGTATGACATTGTGCAATTAGCAAATTTTCTTCCCATCACCGGTGATCATTTTTCAGAATTCGAAAACAGCGAAATGGCTTTATGTGCATAATGAGCGCTAATTGCCTCGTGTTTCTTGCTGATATTCTAATTAATAATAACTGTAAAAGCAAGATAAAAACAATTAAACGAAATTTTTATTTGATAAAACGATACTAATAAATAGATTTATGAAACTTTTCGAAAGGTTTTATCAAAATTTTACCCTTTTGATTCATTACCGGCGAATCTTCACATCAAATAACTTGCACTAAGCCTTAACCACATGAAATACTTTTCACTTTTCAGTTATGGGTTCTCGCTATTCCTCATCATTACCCTGCATACCGGCTGCCAGCAAACTGAGGAGTATTACAGCCTTGACGATTACAAATCAGTAGCAAAGATCGACACACATGTACATATAAATACTGCAGATCATACATTAATCAGACAGGCCGAAACAGATAATTTCCGCGTAATCACCGTAAATGTTGATTCTCCAAGTTATCCTGAGCTTTCAACACAAGGTGAAATTGGTTCTCAGCTTCGAACTGAATCAAACGGGAATGTACAATACCTCACTACAATTTCACTCGATAACTGGGACAACTCCAAAGAATGGCTGGAAACCACATTGCAACATCTTGAGGAGTCCTTTGAGCAGGGAGCCATTGGGGTAAAATTCTGGAAAAATATTGGTATGGAGTTCCAGAATGCCTCCGGTGAATTTGTGATGATTGATGATCCTCAGTTCGACCCGGTTTTTGAATTTCTGTCAGATCGGGATATTCCGGTTCTAGGCCATATTGGTGAGCCATACAGCTGTTGGCAGCCGCTTGAGGAGATGGGTGTTAATTTTGTACGAGAGTATTACGAAAATCATCCGCAGTACCACATGTATCTGCATCCAGAGAATCCATCGTATGATGAGATCATCACATCAAGGAACAATATGCTGGAGAAACATCCTGCTTTAATTTTTATAGGAGCCCATCTTGGCAGCATGGAGTGGAGTGTAGAAATGATGCGCGAACACCTTGACCGTTACCCGAATATGGTGTACGATATGGCCCACAGAGTTACACTGCTACAGTATTTAACTCAAGAGGACAGAGAGGGAGTCCGGCAGATGTTTCTTGACTACCCGGACCGGTTCGTCTATTCAACCGACATTCAGCACCATGTTCATTCCAATCCTGACGATATACAGAATCTGGCTGAACGAACCTGGAAAAATGACTGGGAATACTTCACAACAGATAACGTGATGATGGACGAGGAGGTCAACGATCGGGAGTTCAGAGGACTAAAGCTGCCAAAACATGTAATTGACAAACTATACAGGCTGAACGCAGAACGAGTGTATTCTGGAATTTAGGCAGGTGCTACCCGAAATTTTTATAGAACTCAATTTTCACCTTCTCAAAAAAAGGAGCCTGCTCTTCATACAGAATTTTGTGCTCCTTATCATTGCTGAGAAACTCAAGCATATCATACGCTGACTGGATGTCCGGAAATTCGTGCTCCCAGATAAGTGTGTTGCAGGGTTCGTTTGCTGCGATGGGCAACATTCGTTTTCCTTTCGGAAAATCGGGCCGGGACTCTTCAAGATCTGCAAACATTCTCTCAATCCGCAAAAACTCCTCCTCTTTTGTGGTTCCGTATCGCTGAATAATTCTCATTGTGATACTCATATCAAGTCCTCCACAGATCGTTTGATTTATTCACGCATCGTTACTCTTTTCATTCAATTGATGGTTTACTTCTCTTTATCGATTGAATCCAACTGAAATCGACCCTTTCCTTTATAACTTATCACTATAAATTTTTACGGTTGAAAACATCACTCATCCTCCGAAGTACTTTCCATCGCAGCCTCTTCTCTGGTCATCAGGTAGATGGCAATAAATGCTACCAGCATGCCTGCAAGAATTACAGGATGTGGCAGAACAGCATATATAATAAGTGAAAGAATCACTGTAACCACCGGGGCTGATGCATTCATCAAAGGCACCACTATAATTGCTTTTCCGTAGCGGATGGCAAGTGCAAAAAATAAAAATCCAACAGCATTTAAACTCTGAATGGCCGCTGCCGAGTACATTCCGTGAAGACCCCAGTTTATATCAGCAGTAAAGTCTGTCATCATCAGTGCAAAAGGAATCAATATTATCGAGCTCACCATCGTATAAAATACAATGCTTTCTGCCTGCATACTGCCGGTTTTACTTACGCTGCTGCCATGTTTAATCACAAATGCCTGTGTTCCCCACATAGCAGAAATCAATATGGCAATCAGTAGCCAGATACTGCTTTCGCTTCCGTTGCTGCCCGGTTCCTGGTAGGAGAGCATCAGAATAGCACAGAGTGCCAGAAAAATACCAATCCATGCCAGCCGGCTCGCTTTTTCCTTAATGATTAATACGGAAAGAATGATCGTGATGGCCGGGTTTAGTGAAATGATCGGGAAAAACAGGTACGCCGGTGTAAAGTTCAGCGCCTGAAACAGAATTAACTGGCCACCACAGCCTAAGAATCCTGCCGTCATACCATAAAAAACGGCACTCTTATTAAAATCGAGCTTCCAGTTATTTCTGCTGAGTGCATATATCGTTACAGGTATCAGAGTCATCGACCAAACCACATACGATAGTGTGGCCGGGAAACCGGACTGTTCCGGAAACTCAATCAATGCACCCCACACACCCCACAAAACGGTTACACTAAGTGCATAAAACAGCCACGGCTTCACAATCGGTTTACTCATTTGCTTAAATTTATGTTTGTATATGCCGGTTCCGGCTGTTTAATTAATACCCGAGTTCCTCAGGCAGGAAAATCGGTTTATTCGATACCCACTTACCACGTGTAAAGTCCGGGAATGGCACTGCAGAACCACCATTTGCAATCGATTGCTCTGACAATGCTACAATAGCAGCGCTGCTGGCGGCATCATACACATCGATAGGTGTTGTGGTTTTTCGCTTAACCGATTCTATAAATGCATTTCGGATAAAGAAATCCTTACCACCATGCCCGGAACCCCGGGCGTCTTCTTCATGCCGCTTCCATACGGAGGAGTCAAACTCATCCTGGTATGGCTGAAATTCATCCCATCTGTGATCCCGGGATCTCCCTTCTATGTAAATACGGTCTGCCTCAAGCTGCCATAAACCGTTGGTGCCCTGTACTCTGAATGCTTTATTATTGTCGGCACGCGGAAGGGTTGTATCATGAATAATGATTACCGTTTCGCCATTTGCGGTAGTTAATGTTGCCGTTACGATATCACCTTTTTTAAAATCGGCATCTTTGTAGGGATGATTTTCCCCGCCATGCTTTTTCACATAATTGCTGAGTCCCTTTGCCTTACTTGCTGCTGCCGACAGTGAAAGGTATTGATTACCGCGATGAATGTTCAGCCAGTGGCCAACCGCTCCCGTTCCATGATCGGGGTAGAGCAGGGCATTTCGCTTTAGATTGTGCTGCGTTCTCCAGTTTGATGCACGAGCTCTTCCTTCGTGCGGGCCAAATTCTGCATTATCTCTGAAGAGTACGCCATATAAATTGTGCTGATAACCACACTGAGCATGAACAAGTTCACCAAACAGTCCTTCACGAACCATATTAAGAACAGCCATTACATCCCGCTGATAGCATGTATTTTTCAATGGCATCAGTGGCACACCGGTCTCTTCATAAGTGTTTACAAGATCCCAGCATCCCTCAATTGAGATAGCTGCCGGAATTTCAAGCGCAACATATTTCCCTGCCCTCATGGCAGCCACACTCTGTTCCACATGGTATTCCCACGGCGTGCTGATTACCACGGCATCCAGATCGTCGCGTTCCACTAGCTTTTTATATGCATCGGGGCCTTCGGTATAAAGCTCGGCTCTTCCCTTACCTGCATCGTGCACCAGTTGCTGTGCTCTTGCGGCATTTTCAGGATCGAGATCGCAAATAGCAGGCACTTCAATATCTGTTCGGTTTAAAATTCCACGTAAGTGCCCCGTTCCACGAGATCCGGTTCCGATAAATCCAACGCGTACAATCCGGTCATCTTTTTTTGTGGAAATGCTAAATGATTTGAGTGGAAAAGCCAGGCCTGCGGCTGTGGCTGAGGTAGTCTTTAAAAAATCTTTTCTGTTCATCTATTTAGATATCTGAAATGTTTTGATTGAATTAACCGGACGGTTCGTGCTGAATCCGGGAAACGTAACTGCTGATTTTGTGATGAGCTTAACCCCGGCAAACTGAATTCCGAATACCGACATTATACCTGCTTTTTCTTTGCGCAATTTAGCATATCACAACCCGACAAACTATTTTAGTAAAAAAAAGAAACTTAAAAAATTATTTTTTGTTACTTATTGTAACGGATATGCAAAAATCTTGGTTGCTTTAAGCAGTATTGCCTGTGTCACAGGTTTTCCACCTTATTGCTATAGAACAGTTCTCAAGACACACTCATATGGCCAATTTCTTTCATCACAAGCCAATGGTCTATTTCGTATCGACCTAAACTGCAATATTACTAAACGGTTCGCTTGTTAATTCAGAACTGAACGGTCATTTCTATGAATCAATACTGTACAGCCAAGTCTATTTCTTCGAAGTCTTCTTTTATATAGAAGCGCTCCCAACAAATGATCCACAACAAAAAATTAAATAACCAACCTGTTTTTCAGATTTTAAATCTAAAGGCATCTGAAGCACTCACATTTTTTATTCTTATTATTTATTGTGTTTTTAATTTCGTTTTGTTTTTTTTAGATTGAAAATTATCGCTAGCGACTACAAATCAAATTGACTACACCGTGAGATTCTTAACTGTAAGCAATATGTGAAGATTCTCTCAGCTAACTACTATATACATGGACATAGAAAATAATCTCAATACGATTCACACAAAGAAGGAAATTGAAGGCCAGCCCGATCTGTGGGTTAAAACCATTCAGCAATTAAAAGAGAACGAGTCAATTCAATCATTTTTATGCCCGCTGCTTGAAAAATCGCATCTGAACATCATTTTAACCGGTGCCGGAAGCTCTGCTTTTATTGGAGAAAGTGTTCAGCACCTTTTTCACATGAAAACAGGCATTAATGTAAATGCTATATCCACCACAACACTTGTTACTCATTTTAAGGAGTTTGTAGATCCTGAAGTACCTTTACTCTTGATATCCTTTGCACGATCTGGCAACAGCCCCGAAAGTAATGCAGCCGTTGATATTGCAGAAAACTTATGCAAAGAGGTTTATCACATTGCCATCACCTGTAATGAAAACGGTAAACTGGCACACCGAATTAATGAACTAAAAAACGGATTAACCATTACCCTGCCTCCTGAATCAGAAGACCTTGGCCTGGCCATGACCGGTAGTTTTACCTCTATGATTCTAACTGCTTCCTATTTAACTGAATTCAACAAGGAAAACGGGCAGTCTGCACTCATTAAAACAATTGCAAAATCAGCTAAGAGTGTAATTTCCAAATGCAGTACACGGTTAAGAGAAATTTCTTTAGATCATTTCGACAGAATTGTATTTCTGGGATCCGGCCCTCTTGAAGGAATTGCAAAAGAATCGCACCTGAAAGTGCAGGAGCTTACCGACGGACAGGTAGTCGGTAAATTTGATTCTTTCCTTGGATTCAGGCATGGCCCAAAAGCCGTAGTAAATGAGAATACAGTTTTGGTTTTTCTTTTCTCTACGGATGAAGACGTATTCCGCTACGAAAAAGACCTTGCTCAACAAATAGTTCAAGACGGAATTGCGAAATATTGTATTGGTGTATTTTGCAATCAAGATCAGGCTGAATGCCTCGATTTAGATCAAAAAATTATTTTCGATCTTGATGAAGGGGCACAAAAATCCTCTTACAATACCATTTTATACGTTATACCTGCACAGATTATGGGTTATTACAAATCTATTAGTCTTGGATTAAACCCCGACTCCCCTTCAAAAAATAATGCCATATCAAGAGTGGTACAGGGAGTAACCATTTACAATTAAGCATCAAATTTTTGCTTAGCAGTGTTATCATTTAATATTTAAAAAACTTTCGGATGGAAATTCCAGCATTAAAAAAAATCATTACAGCATTCATTGAAAACAAGAACCTAAAAAAAACACTTTTTGCAGTTTGTCCAAACTCTGAAGCCGTAACAAGAGCGGCACTTCACGCGGCAAAGGAAGCAAATGCACCTATGTTATTTGCTGCCACGTTAAATCAGGTTGACCGTGATGGCGGTTATACAGGTTTGACTCCAAAAGAACTAACTGATTTCATCTCCGATTACTCAAAAAAAATTGGGCTTCAATCCCCTGTTTACACCTGCCTCGATCATGGAGGCCCCTGGCTGAAAGACAAACACTCCACAGAGAAATACAGTTTTGAAAAATCCATGGCTGAGGTAAAAACCACCCTCGAAGCCTGCATTGATGCCGGTTATGCCTTACTGCACATTGACCCAACTGTGGATATTCGACTTGGCAATGATGAACCCATCCCAATTGATCTCGTAGTTGAACGTACACTCGATATGATTGAACACGCTGAAAACTACAGACGATCAAATAACTACCCTCCAATCAGTTACGAAGTAGGTACCGAAGAAGTTCACGGCGGCCTCGCTAATATGGAGAGTTTTGATCAATTCCTCGAAGGGCTTGATAAAGGCCTGAAAGAGAAAGGAATTGAAGA
>SLGA01000027.1 GCA_007123985.1 Balneolaceae bacterium
CCCGCATAGAGAGTATCTGTGGAGTAATATCATTTCTGGTTCGAGCTTCGAGCGCATCAGAAATAAAAAGTGCTGAACAAAGTATGAAAACCAAATATTTCATCTTTTTGAAAACTTTAAATAATCCGACTGATCGGTTCAACTGTATCATAAAATCGCTTATCTTGAGTGTCTGAATCATTAAATAATCGTCTACATGAAAATAACCATTACAAAATCAGATCACAGCCGAATTAACGAAATAGATTTCGATAACCTTCAGTTCGGGCGAATTTTCTCTGACCATATGTTTGAAATGAAATATGAGGACGGAAAATGGATTCAGGGAGAGATTAAACCATACGGCCCCATCACATTCGAACCATCTATGATGGCCCTTCATTACGGCCAGGCAGTTTTTGAAGGAATGAAAGCGTATTACGCTGATGAAAATACCATTAACCTTTTTCGGGTGAAGGATCACCACCAGCGGCTCAATAACTCTGCAAAACGTTTGTGTATGCCTGAAATTGATGAAGAGGTCTTCATCACAGCACTCGAGGAACTAATGAAGGCCGATTATAAATGGATACCCAAAAAACATGGGCAAGCGCTTTACTTGCGCCCCGTTATGTTTGCATCAGAAGAGTATCTCGCCGCAAAAGTAGCAGAGGAGTACAGGTTCTACATTATAACAAGCCCTGTTGGTGCTTATTATAGCGAAGGCTTTAATCCCGTAAAACTAACTACATCAGAAAGTTATGTGCGGGCAGTGAAAGGCGGTACCGGAGAAGCCAAAGCGGCCGGAAATTATGGTGGCAGTTTTTTACCCGCACAAAAAGCTCAAAAAGAGGGCTATACCCAGGTTTTATGGTTAGATGCAATTGAGCACAACTATATTGAAGAGGTAGGCACGATGAATATCTTCTTTCTTTTTGATGGCAAACTTGTAACACCTCAACTTGGAGGCACCGTGCTCCCGGGTATTACACGGCGCTCGGTACTTTCGCTGGCAAAAGAGTGGGGCATTGACGTTCAAGAAAGAAAAATTTCTATCCGGGAGATCATTGAAACAGCCGAAAATGGTTCGTTAAAAGAAGTTTTTGGAGCGGGTACTGCAGCTGTTATATCGCCGGTTGGGTTGATTCATCACCAGGGAAAAACAATCACCCTGGATCAGGAAAAAATTGGTCCGTTTGCGAAAAAAATGTTCGATACCATCACTGGTATTCAATACGGAAAACTGAATGATTCCCACAATTGGGTGCACTCGGTGAAAGTGGGCTGATCTGCTAACCGGTAAAAAAAGTGAAGGTCAGATACAATTTTATACGTAAAGACACTTCTTTTCGTTTTTCGTATATTGTCTATATAAACAGGAGCAATTATGAAAGCTTACTTTTTCCTTTTCATTTTTATAGCAGCTTTATTTGCCATAAGCTGTGCCACGTCCGATTCAGCCACACAAACTGAACTGAGGCAAGTACAGCAACCTATCGATGTTGTGAACGATGATAAAGATTATCACCGGGATTTAGCTGATTTTCTGCGACGGGTACCGGGTGTAAACATTACCGGCTCAGGAAATAATCAGCGAGTCACCATTCGCGGTATTTCTTCCATTACCTCGGGTATCGAACCGCTGTTTTTGATTGACGGGCTGATTGCCGGAACCTCCTATATGGAAGTGAACAACCGGATTAATGTGCGTGATATCGATTACGTCCGTGTTTTAAAAGGTTCGGATGCAGCTATTTATGGCGTAAGAGGTGGGAATGGAGTTGTAATGATTGTAACCAAAACATCCAATTAACTCTCCAAATACTGCTTGAAATCAGATTCCAATTTCTATCTGAAATCGCAGATACCAGCTCTTTCTTTCCTGTTCAACATTCCACTCTTCGAGGGTATTCGTTATCTCCGCCTGCAATTTTAAAGCATGCTCCCAGATATATTTTGTAAGCCCAAAGCTGTACTGCCGTATTTCAGGAGAAAAATCTCTGATAGATGCTGACGGTGTTTGCAAAGAGTATCTGCCAATCAATTCGTAGTTTGACGGGAAGAGATAACTGAGCTGAAAATCGGTTCCCCGTCCTGCATAAATAAACCGAAAATCTGTTTCATCTGAAGGATTTACAGTTACAGGATCGTCTGCCGACCGGATTAAATGCGCTGTTTGAAATGCCCAGCCATTGTACTTTACCATTGCATCAAGATGAATGGATGTGAGATCGCGTGCTTCAAACAGTTCATCTCCAAGCTGACCTCTGGATCGCTGCACACCTCTGTTAAGGTGATAGGTACCGGCCAGCAACAGTTTTGGGGTTTGTTCCCGTGCCAGATCACCTTCGAACAGCATACCGTTATTTTTAAAAACACCAAATGGGAAGAACTCCAACCTGCCTGTGTACGCAAGTTTCGTATCAGGATTTCGGGTCCAGTTTCGCCCGTTACCGGTACTAATGGCTGTTTTAATGTTATAAGAAACTCGGTTTTCATCTTCATTCAGGTAATAAATCAGCGTTCCGAAATCTCTGTCGATTGTAAATCTCGCATTGTTAATGGAGCGATCTGTAAGTTGAAGTGCACCGGAAGAGTTTACTCGCTGGCGGTTTCCGGGCAGTTTGGTTTGACCAAAACCAATATTCCAGTGCTTGTTTGGCTGATAGAACATCACCGCATCCCGTATAATATTGATGTTATCACCTTCATTTAACTCTCCCACATCACCCGGCGCAAAAGAGAGTTGAATTGCATATAAAAAACGCGGGTCGCCTACGAAGCCATCAAATCGTAACCTCAAGCGGCGCACAACGCCCTCAATAGCATCATCATCTTGATCATGATTGACATAAGAAACTCGATTTTGCATTCTGAAACGGATGTTTAATCGAAAGGTACTGTCTGGTGTTGTTAAACCCAGGCCTGAACCATAGCTGTAAAATGGTAACGCGGGAAAGCGCAGATCATCACCAATTTGCCCGGTTCGCTCTTGATTTTCTGTTTGGGCATTTACAGGTGTTGTGAAAACAGCAAAACAACAGAATGCCAGACATACAGTCCAAATCTTCATAACAATCTTACTTTTGTTAAAATAACGGCTCGACGAAAGTAGCAAGTTGAGCATCAAAAGAAAAGAGGAGAGTTCTTATTCTTGCCGGCCTACTGTGTAGTACCTGCTGTAAATTTCGGGTGTTTCGCTACTGTCTGAGAGACTCACATCCACTCTACCGAGCCGTATTCCGCTGTGCCCCATCTGCGTAATCACTGTTTTGCTCCCTGAAGAATTTTCAACAGATACAGGGGCATCAAGAAATGTGTGCGTATGCCCGCCGATGATGAGATCGATACCCTCCACTTGTTTTGCAAGTTTCAGATCGTCAATTTTGTCATCATTGTAGCTGTAGCCCAAATGGCTTAGACAAATCACATAATCACAATGATTGTGTATCCGTAAACTTTGCACCATCCTCTGTGATACCTGAATTGGATCAAAATATCGCACATCACCATATAAACCGCGATCCACAACACCCTGCAACCGAATTCCAAGGCCGAAAATGCCGATTCGAAAACCGTCTATCTCCCTCACGAGCTGTCTTTGTACAAACGGATTCAGCGGTGTTTCTCTCACAAAATAGTTGGATGCCAGAATGGGAAATCCTGCTTTGCGGGCGGCTTCTGCAAATCCATCGGGGCCTCGGTCAAACTCGTGATTTCCAATGGTCATCGCATCGTAATTCATTTCCGTCATCAGTTTCAGATCTACGGAGCCGCCATACACATCGAACCAGGGCGTGCCCTGAAATACATCACCTGCATCAAGAAGTAAGACATTTTTATTCTGCGACCGGATTTTTTTAACAAGTGATGCTCTTTGCGCAATACCACCTAACCCGGCAAACTCTCTTGCGTTTGATGGAAAAGGATCGAGCCGGGCATGCGTATCATTAGTGTATAGAATGGTAACCGCTGGTGATATATCCGATTTCGAATTGAGACCGGCAATCGGGCCGATCAAAAAACTGCCTGCCGAAAACAGTGAAGCTTGTTTTAAGAACTCTTTTCGCGAAATCACCGTCTTATTCTCCCGTCTGTTACATCATAAATCTCTTTCAGAGATCCAAAATAATCTACATATATATGCCTTACTGATATCTCAAGATCTTTCCTTTCTACGGGCTCCCAAAGGGCGGGAAACAGATCGCCGCCGTTCGCGGCCCAGCTTGTTGTTGCTACCCTATAGTGCCTTTCAGGGTCAACCACTTCGGCGTTTACAAGGATACCTCTTGCAGTACCTTCCGGGGTTATCGTATAGCGCACACCACTGATCGGTGCTCCACCAAGTGACGCATTTTGCTGTACCAATTCAATAATTTTTTCACCTGTAAGGGTAAGAATTACAAGATTATTCTCGTACGGCATAAACTCGTAGATATCACCAACTGTTATTGGGCCCGGTTTAAAAAATAATCTGAATGAGCTGTCTCCAATTACACCAATATGTACCTGCCGGCCCAGTTCGTTTGCTCCCCGAATGCGTAGTGCATCAGAAACAATGTTGCCGAGAGTGCTTTCGGGTTTATTAAACCGAAGAGTATCTTTTGCAACAGCAACGGGTCTGCCCATTTCCCTGTAAAGAAAAGGGCGATATCCATCAAGAAGGCGGCTTATTTCACTATCGGGGTTAGGATAATCAAGTTCCGGTTCTTCCTCGGCTGCAGTTGTACTGAACATCGTGCAACCGGTAAAAAGCAGGGCAAAAAGTAGTACCGGAAAAAATCGCATAAAGTGCTTTTATCGTTGCTGGCGGAAAAAATTCATCATCAGATCTGTTAATCCGAGCAGTTTAAAATCGGATGGAACAGAGGTTTTTGAACGGTCGAAACCTGAACGGTTAACAGACAGCGCTTCCGCTTTCATCACCACGGTTTCATCTCTGAAAACTTCAATCAAAAGTGGGAAACTGTTGCTGTTCATCACCATCTCGACAGGTATTTCATGGTCGAACTGTAGTGTCCCGGTGGAATACCATGCATCAAGCAGTACCCCCCAGTTCACTTTGATTCTGTCTGTAAGCCAAACGGAGATATACTCATTTTCAGAGTCTCCCTTTAGCCGGAATTCGTGCGAAGTGTACCCGTGTATCTGCCTGGTTTGGCCGGTCTCTGTTACTTTTTCATCCCATGGAAATGGTTTTCTTTCAACTACTTCCTGCCGGCCCTGCATTCTGTTCATAAGTGCTACAAGGTTTTCGAGCTCGGATTTCGCAACTTTTAACCCCTCTTTATCATCGGTTATCAGAATGAAATCCTGCAGATCATTTCGAACCAAAACACCGCGTGCGCTAAGGCCTGCCATTACGTTCATCGATACATTGGAATCAACAAAAATACGATTGTTGTTAAATGTAAGACTCAATCTGGCTGTTTCACCTGCCGGGCTTTCCGGATTCTGAATCAGATATGAAATTTCACCCTCAAACAGATTTCTTTCCGTCCCAAAAGACAGAATAAGTGCAAAGATTAGAATCGGGATTGAAACTATTTTCATGTTGTACCTGTGTTAATTATATACATCCTTACTTTGGAAGTGTACTGGGTTGAATCTCGTTTTTCAATCTTTGTTTCAGGCTTCCAGTTCAAGTTCCTGCCCCAAATCAATGTTAACTTTATGAATCCAGCCACCGGCAATTACATCATCTCCTTCGTAACAAACGATGGCTTGCCCCGGGGTTATCGCTTCGCGACCAGCCGGAAAGTTCACCTCTACTTCATCATCAGAAAGTTGTTTGATAGTTCCAACAGCGCCATCGTCGTTATAGCGAATTTTTCCGGTGATTTCCATTTCACCACCCGGTATTGAAGCGTATTTGATGAGGTTCAATTCTTTTGCCCGGCAGGTGGTACTGATCAAATCTTCCTTTTCACCCACAGTGATTACATTATTTTTAGCATCGATATGCGTTACGTACACTGGTTTACCCATTGGCAGATGCAAACCCCGCCTCTGTCCAATTGTATAGAATGGAAATCCTTTATGCTTACCAAGAATTTTTCCAGATTTATCTACAAATACTCCGCCGCTTACTCGTTCTTCGAGATCATCCACTTTTTCTTTCAAGAATCTGTGGTAGTTGTTATCCGGTATAAAACAGATTTCATATGAATCGGGTTTTGTTGCAACATTAAGCAATCCAAAATCTTCAGCAAACTGCCTGATCTCAGTTTTCTTGTACTTCCCGAGAGGAAATAGTGTACGCTTAAGGTGCTTTTGTTCTACGCCCCACAATGCGTATGACTGATCTTTCTTATGATCTTTACCTTTTGAGATGACATATCGGCCGTTCGCTTCGCGAACATTTGCATAATGGCCGGTTGCGATGAAGTCACACCCAAGGTTATCGGCACGTTTGAGCAGGGCAGCCCATTTGATGTGGGTATTGCACAAAACGCATGGGTTTGGTGTGCGGCCGTTTGTATAGTCTTCAATAAACCGGTCAATCACCCAGTTTCCGAATTCATCCCGGATATCAACAATAAAGTGTTTAAAACCATGACGAACAGCTATTTGCCGGGCATCATTCATCGATTCAACCGTACAGCATCCCGTTTCTTTCCCGTTATCACCACCGCTGCGATGATAATCCCAGGTTTTCATTGTAATTCCGATTACTTCGTATCCCTGATTGTGCAGCATGACAGCAGCAACGGATGAATCTACCCCGCCACTCATTGCAACAAGAACACGTCCTTTTTTACTCATATCTGGCTCAAATTAAATTAGCCTGTAAAAATAACACATTTTTATGTAAATGGTATTAAGCTGAAAGAACGGTTTAGATTGAACATTCTTGCCTCTCTTTTTGAACCCCTGCTTCTTCTCCTCTCTTTTTTGACACACTCTTTTTTACCAAGACCTGTAACACAGCAAAAATTTCATGTGAAATAAATATAAAAGTGAAAAACGTATCATCTTAATATCATTAAAAACAATAGTATTTTGATTTTATCATATCCGTAAAAATATATCTCTTAGTGATGAGTAAAATTGTTGTAAAATTACGCTTACATTTGAACAGACAATCTGTTGAAGATCAACCAAACCAATACATACCACAGTAATCCATGAAATCAAAAACTTACTATCTTATTGCAGCATTTACTGTTATATCATTTTTACATGCCACAGGCTGTTCAGACAGCTCCACTTCTGTGGCAGACAGTTGTGCCGTATCATTACCATCCGAACTTGCTCCTGTAATGTTCGAAGACACTTACTTCCAGGATCAGGATATACCTTTTGAAGAGCAGTACTCAACCTATCTGGAAGTCCAGTCTGTTGCAACCGTCGCAACTGCATTTATGTCTGCCATGGGCCCTTTGGGTTTGGGGTCAAATTTTCTGATGCTCATACAGGCGTTAAACATCACACCAACAGTTGATGGTAATACCTGTAACTGGACATTTCAGGTACCTGCAGGTGTAGAGGGAGGGGGCGGTTCCATAACCATCCTTGGAACACCGGCAAATAATGGAGTAAATTGGGAAGTTCGGTTGCAGGAAGCCGGTTCCTCAACTGCTATACCGGTACTACGCGGATTTACTTCAACCGATAACAGATCGGGTGAGTGGAGAATCTATGATGAGGATGCACCTAACACACCTGCTATGGTTTATACCTGGCAAATTCAATCCCCAACTTCGTACACCACAACAGTAAACGGCAGCGGTAGTGATGGCTTCCCAACCTTAAATTATCAGAAGAACGGGCCGGAAAACTTCCTCAACTCACTTCAGGATTCTGAAGAAGTGAACGCCTACTGGAACGAAAATACAGATTCAGGCTACATTGAAGACCTTGATGGCAAACGCTGCTACACTAATTTTGTAAACTCAAGTTGTTAGCTAACATCTCCAAATTTAAACCCGGCTTCGAAGGTTGCCGGGTTTTTTGTTACTGAAATGCCGGAAAATATAGGTACTGGTTATCCATTTGTTTATCCGCACATCCCTGTGGTGAAAAAGCTTTCCACTCCCTCATAGGAACAATGTTGTTTTCAAAAATAGAAGCTGATGCTACCCCCAAAAACCTCACATCCAGTCCGGCTTTTACCTGATATTCAGCCGTCACACTCTGGCAAACCGGTCCCCATGAGAGGTTAGCTCTCAGAAAAAACTCCGGTCTTAAGTAGGGTACAACTGTGTTACCAAACATTTGCAACTCCACTTCGGGTGCTGCAAAACCCCACTGTGCATTTACATTCAATCCGATAATTGCTGCAAGATCACCCGATCCTCCCTGATGATTAGGGTTGGCAATCGCACTGTCATAATCTGTAGAAACAGTGGTTCCATCATAGCTTAAACCTGCACTGCCGCTGTATGAAAACTTTGTCTCTGCAACCGCGGATGAATTTCCAATCACAGATACAGCAGCAACAGTACGAACCTTTACAGCCAATACTACCGGAATTGGACCTATGCTAAAAGGTATTCTAAGCATCACCAACGGACCAATACCAATATTCTGATCAACTCCGCCGCCGGCTGATGCAAGCCTTAGTTCTACATCACCGCCCATGTTTGGATTTTTGAAAGCAAATTTCCGGGTTTTATGATCTCTTATTTCCAGATTTGTATAGTTGGATACCTGCCGGATGGTTGTCTCTGCTCTGAAACCTACACTCGTATTTCCCTCTTGCTTCGTCAGAACAACAGTTATTGTTGCTGAATTGCCTTTTGGCTGGATAGATGCAGTCCCCGAATAAGAGCCCGAAGAAATTTGCCACTGATATACTCCTCCTACAACCGAATATGCCAGAAACTCCTCTCCTTCTACTTCAATCAGTGAATTTGCTATGATCTCATCTGTCAGTTCAAAGTCACGCTCCCATTCTATATCAGCCTCTCTGAATGCTTCGTTGATGGAAGCGTAACCGGTTTGAACCTGAATCTCCCCACCGGTTTGCTGCACAGATGTGATTCTTCCAAGACCAACTCCGGCAATCAGTAAGATCTCACCTTGTTTCAGGTCTATCCCCCCGCTGTTTAATACATCTGCAGAAAATGTATAACGCCCCGCCTCAGGATCTGCCTCTGTCATCCCTGATTCCACTACACTTTCCGGAATAAGAACTGCATTACTTCCCATTTCAGCTGTAATTCCATTTGTGTTGATTATTTCACCTCTTCCGGAACCTGGCTCCGTAGATGATGAACACCCTGCCGCCATCAGCACAATGATCATTATGCCGTATAAAATCCTTTTATTCATCACACAAACTCCGCTATGTTTTAATGTTTCAAAGTATTAGTGAAGGTATTCACTAACACGAATTATCACACAGCTCGTTATACCATACCAGGATTTTCCAAACCTGAAATCGATAAATAAAATCTGGAAACTTAAAAAGTTGTTTGATTCACTGAAATGCGAAAAAAAATCGAAAAGAGATCACTCCCCTGCCATTATTTTTTTGGCAAGGCGCTAACTGC
>SLGA01000222.1 GCA_007123985.1 Balneolaceae bacterium
ATCAAAATAAACAGAAAACGCCCCCTTTCTCTCTTCGAGGGATACGGTGTTGAAATGGAGTACATGCTTACAGATACAGATACTCTCAATATTTTGCTTGTCTCTGATAAAATTCTTCAGCATAGGTCGGGCAGAATTGTCAGTGAAACATCTGCCGAAAACATGGCCTGGAGTAATGAACTTGTACTGCATGTTATCGAGATTAAAACCGACGGTGCCGCAATAGACCTGAGCAGCTTGCCTGTTGGATTTCAGGAGCAGGTTTCTGAAATCAACTCCATTCTCGACATATATGGTGCGAGACTCATGCCCGGAGCCATGCATCCATGGATGGATCCTTACTCAGAGGCAAAAATCTGGCCACACGAATATAACGCCATCTATGAAGCTTACAACCGTATTTTTGATTGCCGTGGCCACGGTTGGGCAAACCTGCAAAGCACACACCTTAATTTACCATTTAACGGTGATGATGAGTTTGGAAAACTTCATGCTGCAATTCGATTGGTACTGCCTCTAATACCGGCAATGGCTGCAAGTTCGCCTTTTGCCGATGGTGAACGTAAATCATTCCTCGATTTCAGGATGGAAACATACCGAACAAACTCACAGCGAATACCATCCATTACAGGTAAAATTGTCCCTGAGCAGGTGTTCACAAAAGAAGAGTACGATCGTCAAATTTTTCAGCGAATGTATAAAGATATTGCTCCATTCGATACAGAGGGAATTTTGCAGGAGGAATGGCTGAACTCACGCGGAGCTATGTCTCGCTGGGATAGGCAAACCATTGAAATTCGCGTTATCGATATCCAGGAAAATCCCATTGCAGATATCGCCATAATCGAATGGATCATCAATCTCATCAAAGCTCTCATTGAAGAGAGATGGATATCGTTTGAAGATCAAATAACATACAAAGAAACAGATCTGTACAATATCCTTATGGAAACCATCAAATATGGTGAACAGGCAGTAATCACCAATAAAAAATATCTGTCGATATTTGGTTTAAATGAAACCTCAATAACAGCAAGTGAACTTTGTGAAACTATCTACAGCCACCTTTCTCCTGATTATTCGTTTTCAAACGGATCGAAAAAACACCTTGATCTTATCTTCAAAAAAGGGCCGCTTGGAAGGCGAATCCTTAAAGCTCTTCCGGAAAATTTTAACAGAGAAGAACTATTTATTGTATATGCAAATCTATGTGATTGTCTGAAATATGGAAAGCCTTTTGATGTATAAAATTATCATAAGCTGTGAACACGCAACCAACAATGTTCCTGAAGATTACCAAGCACTTTTTTCCGGCCAAAGCGAAGTACTAAATTCTCATAGAGGGTGGGATCCGGGTGCAATTGAGCTGGCCTCCGCTATTTCCAAAAATTTAAAAGTACCGCTGTTTTCATATCCGTACACCCGCCTTCTTATAGAACCAAACCGGTCGTTAGGGCATCCGAAGTTGTATTCAGAATTCAGTAAAAACCTTTCTCAAGAAAGAAAAGATCAAATAACTCGTGACTACTACCTCCCTTACAGAAAACGAGTTGAAGATATGGTTCAGCATCAGATATCAAATAAAAAAATGGTACTTCATCTCAGTATTCACTCTTTTGTTCCTGAATTATCCGGAAAGCTTCGTGACTTTGAAATTGGCATTTTGTACGACCCAAAACGTGAAACGGAGAAAGAGTTTGGGCGTGCATGGAAAAAGTCGATTTTAAACTGCGTACCTCACTACAGAATCAGGATGAACCAACCCTACAAAGGTTCATCAGACGGATTTACAACTCATTTAAGAAAAAAGTTTAACAGCCAACAATATCTGGGAATTGAACTGGAAGTAAATCAGAATGTCATTTCTGAAGCAGCAAGTGTCTTGTCATCATCATTGTTACGTCTTGAAATCAGTTACTCTGAATGAATTGGCAGTGTTACGGTGAATATCGCCCCGCCCTGGGCAGAATTTTTGGCCGAAATGGTTCCACCATGCTGTGATATAATATCCCTGGAGATGGAAAGGCCAAGACCGAGGCCAAACTTTACCTCAGATTTTTTTGTGGAAAAGTTCGATTCAAAAATTTTCTCGATGATCTCTTCTTTTATGCCGGGACCGGAGTCCCGAATCTCAACCCAAACATTTTTATCATCGTTGTTGCACACAATAGAGAGCGATCCGTTTTTACCCATTGCATCAGCCGCGTTCAGCACAATATTGGTCCACACCTGGTTTAGAGCGGCAGGATTTACGCGGATTTTCGGAATTTCGGGCAGATCTATGTTGATATCATAATACTTTATGCGATTACTTGTAAGCTGTAATGTATCATGTATGCCCTCACGAATATCTATCTCTTCCCATTCGAAATCTGTATCGGATCTGCTGTAACTTTTCAGGCTGCTAACGAGGCCCGCAATGCGGTTACCGGCAGATTCTATATTCTGAAACAGTTTGCCGAGCTCGAAATGGCTCAGATAGAATTCAAGTTCAGAGTTTTCGTCTACATTCTTTTTCACAAAAAGGGGAATCAGATTCTGAGGAAGCTGTGCTAACAGCCGTAACTGTGCCTGTGTGGTTTTCGTAAATGTCTTTTTTAGCTCCTTAATTCTCTCCCTGATGGTGGCCGTATCGGGATAACCGGCTTTTCGGCCGGCATTGTAGAGGGTGTTTACAAAATCTTTATCTCTTGTTTCATCCTCGAAACGATTCAGCAGATCAGCAATACGCTCTTTAAGAGTTTCCGTTGAACGAAGAAGTGATGCCGTGGGATTGTTCACTTCATGCGCAAACCCGGCTACAAGCTGGCCAAGTGTTGCCATTTTCTCCTGGTAGATAAGCATATCCTGTGCTTCTTTCAGCTCGCGATAAGCCTGTTGCAATTCGTTTCGTTCTTCTCTGAGTTTATTGTTTACTGAATCGAGCTTCATCTGCAGGATAATGGTATTTCGGAACCGCTCAAGCAAATTCGCCATAATCAGTTCATCCATATATTTCTTGAATCGCTCATTGCGCTCAATAAGAGAACGAACAGCAGCATCCGGGATTTTAAGAATGGATATATCCTCTGAAGCACGTGCTGTGGTAAGTGACGGCTCTCCCGTAGTAAAGGCAATAATACCAATCAGTGAGCCAGGTTCAAGTGATATGATGGGATATTCTGAGTCAACATTGGGCTTCTTTTTGTAGAGATCAACATTTCCTTCCAGCAGTATGTACACATCTGTAAGCTCATCACCTTCATAAAACAGTGTAGTATCTTTTGAATACTTTCGCACGTACCGATCCACTACTCCCTCCTCATCAAAAAGACGGCGGATAACAGCCGTTACCTGATCGCGATCTTCAATCCACTGTTTACCGAATTTAAATTTCATAGCACCGTTATGAATCGGTTAATTTACCGCTCGTGCGGATGTGATCTGCAATACGTTCACCATCCAGTACCTGCATATATCGCAGTGGCTGTGTTTCAAACTCAAGTACATAATCAGTGAGCAAGGTTCGCACAATTGAAACCAGTTTATCCTTCTCCCACGGTTTGGCAATGTAGTGTTTTAGGTCGGCATCGTTAACTGCACGCACGGTTTCCTGAAGGCCGGCCTGACCGGTAATCAGCACTTTTTTTGTATGATGTGTATCCTCGTGATTCTGCATTTCAACAAGCAGTTCCACTCCGTTATCTCCCGGCAGCACGTGGTCGCACAGTATTAAACCAACAGAGTGTCCCTCATCAATGATCGACCGTATCAACTCTCTTGCTTCTTCTGCAGTATCAGCCATTTCGATGGGGAACAGAGCCTCGAAATCTGTGATATCACGCACGATGGAGTCCAGTACTTCGGGCTCATCTTCCACAACCAGTATATAAATTTTCTTTTCCATAGTTCACGTATTTAAATGATGAATGGCCAGTAAATAACCGAGAGGACCAGTATTAGCACCAACCCAATCAACCCTATTATCAAGCCGGATGAAATCATGTCTTTTGTTTGAACCATGCCCGTACTTACAGCTATCGCGTTGGGTGGGGTGGATATTGGCAGTACCATCGCAAAACTTGAACCCAGTGCAATAACAAGTCCAAGCATCAGCATCCCGGCTACACCATCCAGCAAGCCGGATGTAACCAGTGAAATTGCAAGCGGTATAAGCAGTGATGCAGTAACTGTATTGGATAAAAAGTTGGACATAGTGAGCGCAACTGCACCAAAAACAGCCAGCAGCATGAGATAGCCAAACTGATCCCACGATATGGCTCCTACCATCCACTCTGCAAGGCCGGTCTCTTTCATTGAAATTCCGAGTGCTATACCGCCTGCAATCAGCCACAGAACCTCCCAGGGCAATTTCCTGATATCCTGTTTTTCGAAAACTGAAGTAAGCGTAAGAACAGCCACAGGCATCAGCGCTACTATACTGCTTCGAATGCCGTGCAGCCCTTCTGTAACCCAAAGCAGAACTGTTAGGCCAAATGTTGCATAGAGTATTATCGCATTTTTGGATTTTTTTAGTTTCCCTGAAAGATCCAGCGTTACACTCTCAACTGCAGGCGGATAGAGCCGCAGCAATACCTGCCACGCAATAAACAACATCACGATAGCCAGAGGCAGTGCATACATCATCCAGCTGCTGAAAGCTACCTGCATACCCTGTTGATTGAGTGCCGCAATAACCACTGCGTTGGGTGGGGTGCCGATAGGAGTGGCTATACCTCCAATATTTGCGGCAAAAGGAATGGAGAGAGCGATGCCGATTCGTGCGGGATCACCCGGTTCCATTCGTGCAATAATTGGTAAAATTACCGTAATCATCATCGCGGTTGTTGCCGTATTGCTCATAAATGCCGAAAGTACTGCCGTAACCAGCATCAATCCCAATATGATGAATTTCGGGCGGCTGCCAAATGGCCGCAACAGTAACCGCGTCATGCTCTTATCAAAATCGTACTTCACGGATGCATCGGCCAGAACAAATCCCCCTAAGAAAAGGATGATAATCGGGTCGGCAAGTGTAGCTATAAACTGGGTATAAGGGAGCGGTGAATAATCAATCGCAGAATAATCGATGAATCCTTCCGCGCTTAAAAGTATCACCTGGAAAAAAATCACCAGTATTGAGGTGGAGTAAATGGGAATGGTTTCGAACATCCAAAAAACAGCTGCGAGCAGAAATATACTCATTGCAAAATGCCCTGCGAGTGATAAACCCGGGAAGGAAACAATTAATGGCAGTGTAAAGCCGATGAGGCCCAAAATAAGGCCCGTCAATTTCATTTTCGACATATATTGAAAATCTCCTTTGATTTGTAAACCCTATATTCAAGGTAAATAAAAGTAAGAACAGAATGCAGAAAATCTCTATAAATCGTAGAATCAAACCAAAATAGAAACATAGATTTATTTCGATGTTTCGATATTTTTCTTCATAAATGGTTTTTCAACCGAATCTTTTTTAATTGTTACATTGATCGTAATCAAAAACTGATACACCTTTTGAATGAATAAACGGGTCAGAAAAAAAGCGGAGACATTGGATATTCCATCTGTAAAACGCCACATATTTCTGTGCGCTGATCAAACCAACCCAAAATGCTGCAAACTGGAAACAGGCCTGGAATCTTGGCATTTTCTGAAGCAGAGATTGCGGGAATTAAACCTGGACGGTAAAGGCGGTATTTTCCGCACAAAGGCAAACTGCCTGAGAATTTGTAAAAGAGGCCCTGTTGCCCTGGTCTATCCCGAAGGAACCTGGTACCATTCGTGTACACCGGAAGTGCTTGAACTAATTATTCAGCAGCATATAATTGGCGGAAAACCGGTTAAAAAATATCTGATACTTGAACAACCTCTTCACCCTGAAAACTAATTCACAATGCTGAAATATTTTAAGCGATGGTTTCCTGCCAGGGATGAGCTTATAAAGCCAAAAGCTGCCGGCAAACAGGCAATTGAAATGCTTCGGCGTGAATATACAGGAGAACCGCTGCTTGAAGAGAACATTCATTCAGACCCCATTGAACAATTCCGTTTATGGTTCGATAAGGCTGTAAATATCATAAAGAATGATCCAAACGCAGTGATTCTGTCCACGGCCGATGAAACCGGACGCCCATCAGCCCGAACTGTTCTGCTAAAGGGTTACAGTGAGGATGGGTTTATTTTTTATACCAACTATTTAAGCCGAAAAGGGAAACAGATTGATAATAACCCGGCAGTTTCGCTGACGTTCTACTGGCCGGAGCTTATGCGCCAGATTCATGTTGAGGGAAACGCAGAAAAAGTATCCGGCGAACAATCCGACAACTATTTCAAAAAACGACCCGATGCCAGTAAAATCGCGGCAATAGCGTCAGTCCAGAGTTCGCCGTTGAGCACGAGAGCTGAACTGGAGATGAAGAGAGATCAGCTCGAAAAGGAGTTTCAAAACCGGGTAATACCCCGGCCGCCAAATTGGGGCGGCTACCTCGTAAAGCCGCAAAGAATGGAATTCTGGCAGGGTAGGCTGAACCGACTTCATGACAGAATATGCTACAGCCATGACGGCAAAAATTGGAACATTCAACGTTTGTCACCATGATCCGTCAATTTTCACGTGATACGCTTCATGAACGCCACCGCCTTTCTCACCAGCAGATTGACCGTTTACTCAATGAAAATTCCGGAAAAAAGTATCTGCCTGAAAAACTTGAACAGCTGAACAAAATAGGATACCTGATTGAGCTTGCCGATCTGCTAAATCAAAAAAATATTTGGTGGCTGGTTCTCAAAGGCCCGCTGCTTTCTGAACGAATTTATGGCGATCCCACCATACGGCTATGGAAAGATTTTGATCTGCTCACTAAACCCGAACATGTAACTTCCTTTGTTTCGGTTTTGATTGATCAGGGTTTTAAGCATGAAAAGGTAGATTGGCCGGAATCAGAAAAGCGCCGGGAAATGGTTCTCCATTTCGGAAAGAACCTTGAAATGTTCCATCCACAAAAAGGAATTTCCATTGAAGTACACTGGAAACTTTTTGATGATCGTCTTACCACGTCGAAAAAAATGTGGGAGATAATCGAAAACAATACGGAATCAACCATATTTTCTGGCAAATCAATACAACGGCTCTCCCTTGAATTCGAACTTCTTTATCTCATCATTCATGGAAGTATTCACGCCTGGTTCCGCCTGAAATGGCTGACCGATATTCGAGACCTGTACGAAAAGCAGACCATCGATGCCGGAAAGTTTCTATCCATAACCAAAAAGCTGAATGCATCACGTTTTGTTTGTATATACAATTATGTGCTGAATGTTTTCTTTCCTTCCGCAAAATTGTTGCCCATAAATCAATCCCGCAGTTGCAAAAAACTCGGGAAATATGCTCTTCGGGAAATTCGCAATGAAGTGGTAAAACCAAAGCACAACTTCACCGAAACGCTTCGTGCCATCCGGTATAGAATGTCACTCTCACCCAAGCTCCGTTACAAACTAGACGTGCTCAGACTGATAACCTTTGGCAAACCCGATCTCAAATTTTCATGGATACCAGATCACCCGGTTTTTTTCTATCTGTTTCGCCCGTTTGGGTTAATTATTCGAAAATTTTACACCCCTCACTGATTAGTGCAAGCTGATAAAAAGCCCTATTTTTGAAAATCACATTTTAAATCAGCCACTAAATTGTCAGAAATCAACCAGAAACCACCCATTGCAGCCATTGCCACTCCGGTTGGAGAAGGCGGCATTGCAGTGATCCGTATTTCAGGAAACGATGCTATTCAAAAAGCAGCTTCCTGCTTTAAAGGCATCAATTTGTCGGAAGTAAAGTCGCATACAGTCCACTTCGGGAAAATTATCCGTAAAGACGGACATGTAATTGACGAAGTTCTCGCAACCGTATTCCGGTCACCAAAATCGTACACGGGCGAAGACACCGTTGAGATCTCTTGCCACGGAGGTGTGCTGGTTACACAGGCGGTGCTCGAGGCCATTCTGGATCGCGATGTTCGTCCCGCTGAGCCGGGAGAGTTTACCCAACGCGCATTTCTCAACGGAAAGCTCGATCTGGACCAGGCCGAGGCGGTAGCCGATCTTATCCACGCGAAAAGCATTAAGGCGGTGGATGCAGCCAACCAGCAGCTTGAAGGCAAGCTGGGCGAGCATATTAAAGCCTTTCGCCAACAAATTATTGATGCTACCGCAATGGTGGAACTGGAGCTCGATTTTATTGAAGAGGATGTAGAGTTTGCCAACAAAGATCAGCTCAGATCCCTGCTTGTTGATGTTTCACATGAAATTTCGAAGTTGCTGGATACCTACGAAACCGGGCGCCTTGTGAAAGACGGCGTGAAAACAGTATTCATCGGGAGGCCGAATGCCGGAAAATCTACCCTGTTGAATACACTGGTCGGTACCGATCGCGCCATTGTAACCGACATCGCCGGAACCACTCGCGACACCATCGATGCCGACTGGAGTTACGATGGAATACTCTTCAAACTGATCGATACAGCGGGGTTGCGTGAAACAGAAGACGTAATTGAAGCGGAGGGTGTGAAACGATCGCAAAAAGCGTTTGAACAGGCCGATCTTGTAGTTTATTTGAAAGATCTCTCCAAACCGATAGATAATGCCGAACGCATAGAAATTGCCGGCTTTCAAAAACGGGCCGAAGCAACACCTTTCCTGCTGATCGGCACAAAGCTCGATCTGTATAAAGAGCCGGTAGATGCAAGATTGCACTACGACCTGAATATTTCAGCGCTGGAGGATGAAAACATTCATCAGCTTAAAAAGCTGATGAAACAACGGGCACTCGAGAACAAAGATTACGACACCTCGAGCCTGCTGGTAACCTCAACCCGGCACAGGGATGCCCTGCAAAAGGCGCGTGAAAATGTGCAGCGAGCCATTACCGCACTTGATCAGGGCCTCACCGGCGACTTCCTCTCTATCGACCTTCGTTCTGCGCTAAAGGACCTGGGAACCATCACCGGGGAGATCACAAATGAGGATATCTTAAGCTCCATTTTCTCGAGATTTTGTATTGGCAAATAATTGGGCATATTCATCTCTGTTCAATCTGTACGGAAGGAACAATTCTTTTACAGTGTTCGTTATTCGCCTCAAGCAGTAAACCCTTATTCTAAACCTGCATCAAACAGGAACTATCATATTCGATTTAGCGAGCGAAAACAGGCACACTTCGTTGTTCCAATATTCTCTGTTCTTGCTATTTTTAGCATCGTTCTCTGAAAATAAATAATCTTTAACCACTGACTCATTTTGCACCATGGATAAAAAAATCTTTCTGAATGAATCTGACATCCCTACGCACTGGTACAACATCGTTGCGGATATGCCCAACAAACCGCTCCCGCCACTCAACCCAAAAACAAAACAACCTGCCGGCCCCGATGATCTAAGCCCAATTTTCCCCATGGGATTGATTGAGCAGGAAGTTTCTGCTGAAC
>SLGA01000202.1 GCA_007123985.1 Balneolaceae bacterium
ATGGCAAACGCTGCAGTTTTACCGGTTCCGGTTTGGGCACATCCTAACACATCGGTGCCTTTAAGGGCAACGGGTATGGCTTGAGACTGAATGGGTGTTGGGTGAGTATATCCTTCTTTTTTTAATGATCTGAGGATTGGATCGGTGAGGTTCAATAAATGAAATGACATATAAACTATAAAATGAAAAAGCCCGCTCTTAAAGGCAGGCTTTGAAAAGTGAGCCTCAAGGTACGGATTAAAAACGAGAACTCTCATTTCGTGCTTACATGAAGACGAATTTGTTATTACGGGTTCTTAATTATTGGATCTTTATAGCTTATAAAGGAAGACTAAGGACGATGTGGAAGAAACATGCTTTATATCGTTTGCACATAAACTGACACTCACACAGATTGAGGAGGTCACAGAGCATTTCGGGCCGTAAGAGTTATTGGCCGGTATTATTGTTTTCAAGTTTGTGAGAATAGTAAGCTTTAACCCGTTCGCGCAGGTTGAAGCCGCTGCTCATTACCTCACCGTATGCACCTGCACTGCGGATGGCAACAAGGTCACCCCGTTTTATTTCAGGCAGAAGAGTGCCCCGCTGAAATGTATCGGATGATTCGCAAATTGGGCCTACAACATCGTAAATCTTTTCGGGTTTACTGCTTGTTAAAACATCCACCTTGTGGCTCGCCTGGTAAAGAGCAGGGCGAATTAATTCGGTCATTCCGGCATCAATTACTGCAAAGTTTGTGGCAATACCCTCTTTAATGTATAATACCTTAGAAATAAGACTGCCGCACTGCCCAACGATGCTTCTTCCCAGTTCAAAATGCACCTGTTGACCTTCTCTCAACTCGAGATTATGCTCAAAAAGATCAAAAAATGATTTGAAATCCGGGACAGGCTCTTCATCAGGTGTTTCGTAATCAATCCCGTAGCCACCGCCAAGATTAATATGCTCCAGCTGATACCCTTTTTGTTCAAACAGATCCTGCAGGTTATTCACTTTTTCACATAGATCGGCAAAAGGTTTCAGATCTCGAATTTGCGAACCGATATGGAAATGGATGCCCGTAAGGTTCAAGGCTTTGAACGATGGAAGCAGATCAAACAGAGCGGGTAGTTTATCTGCTGTGATGCCGAATTTATTTTCGTTCAACCCCGTGGTGATATATTTATGTGTATTAGCTTCCACATTTGGGTTGATCCGGATTGATACATTGGCTGTTTTTCCGCAAGAAAAGGCAAGCTCGTTGAGAATTTCCAACTCCTGCAGCGATTCGCAATTGAATGAAAAAATATTGTGTCGCAGCCCCGTAAGAATCTCTTCATCGGTTTTACCTACACCGGCAAATGCAATCTGATTTGGCTTAAAACCGGCCTCAATAGCGCGTTCAATTTCTTTACCGCTTACGCAGTCAATACCCAAGCCGGCCTCTTTTACCAATTTTAAGATGGGAAAATTAAAATTGGCTTTGATCGCAAAGTGAACGTGAAACCCTTTTGAAAGACCATGCTCTTTGATTTGATTCAGCGTTCTGCTCAGCAGATCAAGATCGTAGTAGTAAAACGGGGTTTGCAGTTTCTTGAACGATTTAATTTGCGTATTTGAAAACATTTATTCGTGTAGGTTTTAAATCTCGGTAATCTTAAATCGTAAGGTAACGGTTATTCTAATCCAAAAAGTTCAATACCGGCCGCTTCATAAACATCGCCAGGCATCCAAAAAGGTGCTTCAGCTCTGTTTGCCACGAGCTGGGCAGCATAAACAAACGACCGTATATAACGGGTAACATATTCATAATCAATTGTATGCGGTTCGTCTGTGGGTTGATGATAGTAGTAGTTGATATCATCATCAAAGGCAGTTAATCCCATGCTGTATGTTGGTGCCGGTATGCCGCGCTGAGCAAAGTTTACGTTGTCTGAGCGATCAAAAAGGTTTTGTTCAGGAACCGGATCGGGAATGGCCTCGAGGCCGAAAGCTTCGGCTGCGGCAATCATCTCATCATCAGCCTCAGTGCGGCCAAGCCCGATCACAGTTACTTTTGTAGTGTCGTTATATCCGGCACCGTCGATATTTAAATTAAAAACGGTTTGTTCAAGTGGTATCATAGGATTTTCCGCATAATATCGGCTTCCGAGTAAGCCGATCTCCTCGGCTGTCCATGCTGCCAAAATGATGGATCTTTCAGGCGGATTTGCCGCAAAATATTTCGCGGCAGCCATTACACCAGCTGTGCCTACTGCATTATCCCGTGCACCGTTGTATATGTACTCACCGGTGATTGGTTCAGGATGCCCATCCACAACGCCTGTGTGATCGTAATGAGCACTCAATAGTATATATTCATCACGAAGAGTTTCATTTGAACCCCTTATTACACCAATCACATTCCGGCTGTAAAAAGATTCAGGTTCTTCACCGGAAACTGTAATTTCAGATGAACTGCCTGTTGATGTTGATAGATATTCAATACGCTCATCAATAGTTCCGTTCATCCAGAAATGCGGGAGTGAATCGTCTTCATCCGCATCGGAAGATTTCAGATCAACTCTGTCGCCACCGAGAAAATTGGTGAGAATCTGCCAGGGAAACTGCGGGCTTGTGTAAAGCTCAATCAGCGCTATACCACCGGCTTCTTTTACCCATTCATTTTTTTGGGCGATGGTCATAAAGTTTTGCTGAGGCGATGTGTGTTCGGGCATGCCTGCACGGGCTACCACTATTTTTCCTTCAACATCATGGGCGTTCAATTCTTCAGGGCTGGCATAATCAAGAAAAATGTATTCAGCTTCCAGGTTTCCGCGAAAGCTATTCATCAGCATAAGATCACGGGTTTGAAGGAAGGTGGAATCGCCAATAGATAATGTGAGTTCCTCCGGCGCTTTGAGCGTTTCAAAAGGTACGTTTTGGAAATAGGAATCGTAACCGTCTGCTATTTCAACCCCGTAAACCTGGAACCATGTTGCAATATATCGGGCAGCGATGTCGAGTTCATGAGTGCCAGTATCGCGGCCAAGAAATTCATCTGCTGCGAGAAAGTAAATGTTCTTTTCTATATCTGTGTGAAGTACTTGAGCTTCAATATTTTCCGCTTCTGCACTTTGTGCAAAAAGGGATGATGAATGAACCTGAAACAGGATGAACAAAGCTGTAAGAGTGAGAGTAAATCGGTACATGATCAATGATTTAGATTACGTAGTTATACGGAGTTATATTTTTTGTAAAACAGGTTTCTCAAAACCGGTAGAATCAATACAGCGAAAAGAACGAACGAAAGATAGATGATACGATTTTGATCCATCAGCTCAAACCCTGCAATACGGCTCACGGCCCGGAAGATATTGGTAAGCCCAATCAGCACAGAGAGATAAACAACTCCGGCCATTATAAAGTTGTAAAACGGTCCGTTTTGGAATGATGGTGGTAATACCTGTTCATTATTCATCAGCAAAAATAGTAAAACTGCAATAAGCGGAAGAATTACTCCATTCAGCGCCTGTGCAATGATAATTACCGGTACGGGTTGAACCTGAATGAGCCCAAAGACAAGCCCGATTGATAATACTGCCATCCAAATGCTGCGAAAATTTGTCCCTTTTTCTGTCCACTTGCTGCTGCCCGGCTTTCCAATTAAACTTCCGGCAGTAATTGCAGCTGCAAGCGCGGCTGTTAATGCTGAACTTATACCGGCACCAAACAAGCCAGCTGCAAGCAACCATTTTGCCGTTCCGCC
Organism: Balneolaceae bacterium; assembly: GCA_007123985.1. Lineage (GTDB taxonomy): Bacteria > Bacteroidota > Rhodothermia > Balneolales > Balneolaceae > Rhodohalobacter. Next base: position 3,728 of record SLGA01000202.1, read on the forward strand.
CAGTTGGTCGGTTAAGGCAGCAGCAAGTGCATCGAATGTGAATGCCCCGGCTATTGCTGTTCCCGTGAGCAAAATGGCAATGGAAACAACCCCGCCAAGACCTATGGCTATCATCAGGCTGAGTTTCATTTCAGCAAGCGACTGCGTGTGCTTCAGGCCGGAGCCAAGAAAAATATTATATGGGACCACGGTGGTTCCGATAAGTCCCAGTACAAGAATTTCTGCACCGGGTGGTACTTTAGGTTTCATAGAACCATTTATCATAACTCTTAAATCATGCGGTATGGAGAGCGCTGTAATTACAAAACAGACTCCCATGATGGCCACAATAATGCCCAAAATGGTTGCAATCTGTGGAATAGATCCATTCCACAGAAGTGTTGCTGCAACAATCCCAATGGAGAGTACGATAAAAGGAGTGTACACTTCATCTACAACCAGTGTAATTCCTGCAACTGCACCGAGGATATTACCTGCTTCGAAAGCGGCACAGCCTGTAATAATTGAGATCAGAACGAGCCACTTGAATGCTCTTCCTGCCCTGGTTTGCTTGTAAAGCTTTTGCATGGTTTGTCCAAGGCTCAGGCCTGAAACCTTTGTAATTCGTGCAGATGCTTCCTGGAGAATGAAACAGGCTGCCGTTGAGAAGATAAGAGCCCAGATTAATGTATAACCAAATTGTGCACCAGCAGATGCCGCGGTTGTAACTGTACCCGGCCCGATAAAAGCCGCAGAAAGTACAGACCAAAACAGTATGTGAAGTAATCGAGTCTTCAAAAGGGCTGGAGAATTAAATGGACTTGATCGCGGTTAATCTGTTTCATGGGTTATGAGTTCAAAATTGTATCTTATTTATAGAAGGATGTAATCCGCGAAATACCTCGTGGTGATCTGTGGCATAGTATTACAAATAAGTTTGATTTAAAACGTTCGATCTGATTTAATTCCGACTTCGATGAGCAGCCAAATCAAAAAACTTCATTTCTCAATTACCTTGTTTGCATCAGTGTTAGTGCTGATTATAGCTGGCTGTAAGAGTACAGAGCAGCCACATCGTGAAACCATCGATACAGGCTACTACCAGAATGTGCTTGGTTCTGATCTGGTTCGTGATCAAATCACAAGAGGTTTTAGTTCGGTTCGAAGAATTCAGAATAATGTGATCTACCGTACCTACCAGTTCGATCCGGACGATCTGCCGCGGCGTTCTGAACTCGATGGGATATACTTTGAGGATGCATCTGCTCGAACTCAGACTGACAACCATTCGACTGCCGGTACAGCTACGGTTCTGCATAACCAGGGTGGCCGTGCACTTATGCTTACTGCGGCGCACACGGTTGTTCAGCCGGATACGATATGGCATTATCAGCCTGGCACAACTCATCAGCCTGATCCGGTAGTTGAAGCCGTTTCTGTTCAGGAAGCACTCAATCAATATATTTTTTCTGATGGCGGTATTGTTATGATTGAACTTGTATCCTACAATTCCCGAATAGATCTTGCCCTGATGATTACCAAAGAGGATGTTTCCGGTTCTGATAATCTGCGGCAGCTCGAAACTCCCGGTGGTATTGCTGAAGAGCTGAAATGGGGAGATGTGGTTTTTGCAATGGGATATCCCCGCGGTGTACAGATGGTGTCGCAGGGGGTGGCCAGCCGCAGCAATCATCCCATCAGAAGTATCATACTGGACCTCTCCATTAACAGAGGCTTCAGCGGGGGGCCGGCATTTGCAGTTCGTAATGATGGCGGCCTGGAGTGGATAGGTGTCATTACATCTGCTATGGGGGATCGTGAATTTTATCTGGTTCCTAGCCCTCAATTGGAGGAGGATTTTAACCCTGAGCTGCCATACCGAGGTGAAACGTACATCAGCAGTTCCCAGCGAATTTTCTACGGCATCACAAATGTAGTTGATATTGATGAGGTGCGGGGCTTTTTAGAGGAAAGCCGAACTGAATTACGGAGACTGGGTATTTCGCTGAGTAGTTACTGAACTCTGATTGGTTTACTCAAGAAGTTAATGGCGCCAAAATCAGCAGAAACCAAATTTTAAGTTTTTACTGTAAAAGCGGTATTTACAATGCATTTCACTATTTTCGTGGTTTGAATTTATTGCAGCAAATAGATGTTTCATCGAAACTGTTCGCTTACACCTTGCTCTGTAATTTTTGCGCTTTTTATATTCGTTAACCGACCTAAGATTTTTTTATGACCGATTGGATTAATATTCCACTGCCATTTGAAGACCCAGTGCTCATTTTTGCGCTGGTTATGCTGATTATTTTACTGGCACCGATGGTTTTCAAGAAAATGAAAATTCCCGGTCTTGTAGGGCTGATACTTGCGGGAACAGTTGTGGGTCCGGGTCTTTTAGGTCTGATTGAGAGAGATTTTACTATCGAACTACTTGGAACAGTGGGCCTTTTATACCTGATGTTCATGGCCGGCCTCTCGATCGATCTGAACCGATTTGAAAAACTACGCGGCAAGAGCATCGGTTTTGGTACACTCTCATTTGTCATACCTCAAATGGCTGCAGTGTACGTAGGTACGCAAATGCTTGGGTATTCAATGTCAACATCTCTGCTTCTTGGCTCAATTGTTGGTTCGCATACACTTCTTGCGTATCCAATTGTGGAGAGGTTGGGTATCACCAAAAATACCGGTGTTACCATGTCGATGGGTGGCACGCTGGTAACCGATACCCTTTCGCTGGGTGTACTTGCTGTAGTAGCCGGCTCTATTGGGGACGATCTGGGCACCGGCTATTGGGTAGGGTTTGGTACATCGGTGGTGATATTTGTTGCGGCTGCACTGATTATTTTACCCCGCCTTGGACGCTGGTTCTTCAGAAATATTCAGTATGAGAACAATATTGATTTTGTTTTTATGGTGGCAGTTCTCTTCACTACAGCATTTTTCGCCGAGCTTGCAGGCTTGGCTCCTATTATCGGAGCTTTTATGGCCGGTTTACTGCTAAACAGGCTTGTACCTGCAACCGGTACTCTTATGAGCAGAATTCAGTTTGTAGGTAATGCATTGTTTATTCCATTTTTCTTGATATCGGTTGGTATGCTGGTTGATGTAAGGGTTTTGGGCAGCCTCGATGTTTGGGTAAAAGCCATAACCTTCAGCGGCCTTGTATTCTTTGGTAAGGGGCTTGCGGCACTTGCGGTAAAATATCTGTTCAAGTTTTCCAAAGAAGAAGGATTTGTTATTTATGGTTTAACCACACCACAATCAGCTGCAACTCTTGCGGTTACTTTGGTTGGTTTTGAACTTGGCTTTTTTGATACAACTGCTGTTAATGCAGTAGTTATTATGATTCTGATAACCTGCCTGATAGGACCCTGGCTTGTTGAAAAGTATGGCCGTGCAGTTGCTGTTCAGGAAGAAGAGAAGCCTTATGAATCGTCGGACGCACCGCAGAGAATTCTGGTGCCACTTGCAAATCCCGAAACTTCGGACGCATTGATGGACATTGCGTTCATGGTAAGAGATGCAAAATTCGACCAGGCTATCAACCCGCTTACAGTTGCCCGCGATGGAGCGGATGTGGAAGCTCAAGTTGCACGCGGAGAGAAGATGCTAAGCCATGCAGTAATTCATGCAGCCGCGGCAGAAGTTCCTGTAAACCCTGTTACACGTGTAGATTTTAACATTGCAAAAGGTATTGCACGAGCTGTTAATGAGATGAGAATTACAAATATCATTATAGGCTGGAACGGACAAACCTCAACCAAAAGGGCTGTATTCGGGAGTATACTTGATCAGCTTTTGGATGAGGTTGATGAAATGGTGATGGTATCGAAAATTGAAAAACCGGTTAACACTTTTAGTCGAATTTTAGTAGCAATCCCGCCGTTTGCGGCACTTGAAAATGGATTTAATTCCAGCATGAGATCTATCAAACTTATGGCAGAACAGATAGGTGGTGATCTTGAAATTGTGGCAACAGACGATCGGGAGTCGTTTGTGAAGAAAAGAGTTAAGAACATAAAGCCGGATATTGATTTTACCTGCAGTAATATTAATCAATGGGCTGACCTGGTGAAATGGCTGGAAAATAATCGTACTGAAAACGACCTCTTCATTCTTGTAAGCGCGCGTGAGGGCTCTCTTTCTTGGCGCCCGGGGTTGGATCGGCTTCCGAGAGTTGTTTCTCAAAAATTCCCGGAACTGAGTTTTATTACCGTCTATCCATCAGAGGCTGAAATAGCAGGTATCCAGCAGCCTATTGGCTATAAAGGTCTTGAGATGATAAAATCTGAACGGGTATCTCTTGGACTAAAGCAAAATCCAATTGATAAAATGCTGGAGCATATTATTAAAGAGGAGAAAGCATTTGAAAATATTGATCTTGAACGAATCACAAGACGATTACTTGAAAATTCGGCTGATTATACCCCAGAGGTAATGCCGGGAGTGATGCTGTTTGAGGCTCATACTTCGAAAGTGAAAGAGCAGATGTTATTTGTGGGAGTGAGTAAGGAAGAATTGAATGTACAACATTCTGCCAATCCCGTTCACATTATCCTGGTATTGCTGAGTCCAAAATTCGTAAAGGTAGATGATCATCTGAAAGCACTCAATGCTACTGTAAAATTGATCAGGCCGGGTAAAGATATTGAGAACCTTAAAAATGCAAAAACTCAGCAGGAAGTGGTAAAACTTCTTGTTTCAAAGAAGCCTTCAACGGTTAACTGATTAGCCAATTGGTAGTTGAAAATTTAGCTATAATATGCTAATATGTTTTTATGCGTACTACAATTGATCTGCCGGACAAACTTATGAAAGAAGCCAAAAAAAAAGCTATTGAAGAGGGTATTACCCTTAAAGAGCTGTTTACACGCACTCTTGAAAAAGAGCTCTCAGGGAGTGCAACCGGGCAAAAAGCTCCATGGAAAAAGCTGCACGGCAAAGGTTCAGCAGAAGCTCTACTGCCAGATGATTCCGGTTTTGAAGGGTATTCTGGTCCCGATTGGAATCACGCCATGCAGGTTAATGATCCCTCCTAATAATGGTTCTTCTGGATACTCACATCTGGCTCTGGTGGTTATTGGGCGATGGAAATCTGACCCCTACTGAACGAGATGCTTTAGACAGGCTTGCCTCGAGGCAAGAACTTGTAATATCGTGGGTTACAGTTTGGGAGACAGAAATGCTGGAGAGAAAGGGAAGAGTGAGTCTCCTGCCGGATTTTAAATCATGGATTGAAGAAGCTACAGTACCGGAAATTGTTACAGTTTTACCAGCCGACATTGCCGTAGTGCTCGCACAGCGAAAATTGCCGGTGGAGTTTCATGGTGATCCCGCCGACCGGCTCATTGCAGCTACCGCAGTGCTTTCTAAATATCCACTTGCCACGTATGATCGGAAAATTTTACAATCGGGTGTTTGTGAAATCTGGAGTATGTAGGATTAATCAGCCAGCTTGTCAAGAATTTCTTCAAATGTAAGTGAACTCTCTTCACTCTCTTTCATATTTCGAAGGGTAAACCTGTTTTCATTCAGTTCATTTTCCCCTACAATTATGGCAAAATGCGCTTTCTCTCGGTTGGCGTCTTTCATTTGAGCTTTCATAGAACGCCCCATGTAATCCATTGTAGCTGATAAGCTTTTTTCGCGCAATTTTGGTAGTTGTGAAAGCCCCCATTTTCGTGCTGAATCACCAAGTGTTACAATGTAAACATCAACCTTCTTTTGATCACCGAGCTCAATTTTAAG
>SLGA01000212.1 GCA_007123985.1 Balneolaceae bacterium
TCAAATGCTCCTGTTTACCTGGCTGCATTAACAGTATTTGTTCCGGGCGGACTGATTTTTGGCTTGCTGTATCGGGGCGAGAGAAGGATTGAAGTCGTCACAACAATTCTACTCTTTACCCTCTTTTATCTTTCCTATGATTTCAGTGGTGAAAGCAGCGGATTTTTAAAAAGCCTTATTTTGGGGCCGAGATTTTTTATTCCGCTTTTACCTGTCCTGGTGTTTGCAACAGCCCAGTCTGCACCCTATTACCTGAAATCAATTTTAAAATATCCGGTTGTGATAAAAAGATTGCTCACAGCTTCCATAGTGGCAGTATCCATTGCCATGATTGTGGTAAATATTGCTTTCTATCAGTGGACTTCAGTGCAGGAAAAAATTCAACACACAATTGTGGAATATGTACCAAAAGATGTGCCTGTCGTTTACAACCGACAATCCACATTAAAATTTATGTCCGAACTGCAGGGATATCCATCACGGATTCATTTTCAATTCTTGTCTGAGGAGGAAATCTCACTGCTTGATGAAGCCTACATCGTATTTGTACAGCGCAGTGATAGTCAGTTCTGGCGAGATTACACCGTCGCTGAAAATTCATTTCTTGACAAACTTTCAGCTAAAAGTATTTTTGATGATAATTTTTTAAACAATTATCACCTCAGAATTCTAAAAATATCTGATTCCAACCCGCGATAACATTGCTTCTATTTGGAAGGGGCTTAATTCAAATTTATGAAATAATGCCCGTAAATCTGTTCACCTCAAAAACCCCTTCTCAGCCAAAAGTTCTGCATTCAAAATAGCCCCGCCGGCTGCTCCGCGAATAGTATTGTGTGCCATTGCGATATAACTTACATCCATAACATCACCGGAGCGAACCCTGCCAATCGCCGTTTGCATGCCTTCTTCGCTATCTGCATGGAGCCTGGGCTGAGGGTACCTCTCATCCTCAAAAATATGAAGGGGGAATTTTGGAGCGGACGGCAGGCCCAGTTCACTGATTGGACTAGTCCAGGATTTCATCGCTTTGGAGATTTCGGAAATATCTGCAGGTGTTTTCTCTAATTTTACATTCACCGTAAGCAGGTGGCCGTTTATAACCGGTACACGCGTTGCTGTAGCCTGAACAGGAAATGAAGCGTGCACAACTGCACCATTCTCAAGTTTGCCAAGAAGTTTCAGTGGTTCCTCTCTGATTTTTGACTCCTCCCCACCAATAAACGGAATTACGTTGCCGAGTATATCGAGGCTTGGCACACCGGGATAGCCGGCTCCGGATATGGCCTGAAGTGAAGTAACTACAACCGAGTGAATTCCAAACGCATCATAAAGTGGTTTCAAACTCATTGTTAATGGAATGGCCACACAGTTTGGGTTGGTTACAATCCAACCGGACCCGTCCGCAGTGAACCTCTGTTTATTGATCATTTCAATGTGATCCGGATTTACTTCCGGGATAAGCAGGGGAACCGTTGGGTCGGTACGATAATTTTTTGCATTGCTGATAACCGGAATGCCCGCTTTTGCGAAATCTGCTTCAATCTCTGTGGCTACAGAAGAATCCAGCCCTGAAAACACAAAATCAATATCTTTGAATTCAGAAGAAATACAGTTTCTCACTTCAAGATCTTTCACTGAGTCCGGCATTGGGGTGCTCTCAATCCAGTTAGCGGCTTCACTGTATGGTTTACCCGCTGAGCGCCCGGATGCACCAAGTGCTTTAATTTCAAACCATGGGTGATTTTGAAGAAGACGAATAAATTTTTGGCCAACCGCTCCGGTTGCACCGAGAATACCTGCATTAAACTGTGCCATGTACTTTGTTACTCTGATTTATTGCTGATCATTTACTGATGCAGGTCCGGATATTTGACTCTAAATATATCGTTCAACCCGGCTGCCGAAGAACACCAAAAATAGCAAATCAACAGGACAATAAGTTCATCAAAGGGAATAAAATTGCTATCTTTCCTGCTTGCACCATTTTCCATTGCACACATGCTCTTAATTATTAACAGAAAATAAATTACTGAATGTCAGTATCTCATTTAGATAACCTCGAAAAAATTGTATCTCTCGCCAAATCACGAGGGTTCATCTTTCAATCGTCAGAAATTTACGGAGGCCTGGGTGCTGTTTATGATTACGGACCGCTTGGCGTTGAGCTAAAGCGAAACATTCAGACTGAATGGTGGAAAGCCATGACGCAGGCTCATGATAACATTGTAGGAATTGACGCAGCCATTTTTATGCATCCGAAAGTGTGGGAGGCCAGCGGCCACGTGGAAGGGTTTAATGACCCGATGATTGACGACAAACAGTCGAAAAAACGATACCGGGCCGATATGCTCATCGAACAGCATATACTGAAATTACGCAGGGACGGAAATGACGAAAAAGCGGATGACCTTCAGGAACAGCTCGATACAACAGGCACCCGTAAAGGGCTATGCGAAGATCTCTATGATATTATTATGAAAGAAGAGATTCGCTCTCCCGATTCCGGTGCTTTCGATTGGACCGAAGTTAGGCAGTTCAACCTGATGTTTAAAACACATTACGGTGCACTCGCAAAAGGGGATGATGATGTAATCTACCTTCGGCCTGAAACCGCACAGGGTATTTTTGTGAATTATAAAAATGTGCTTGATACTGCCCGTGTACAGGTACCATTCGGTATTGCTCAAATCGGAAAAGCTTTCCGGAATGAGGTTGTAGCCAGACAATTTGTGTTCCGCATGCGGGAGTTTGAACAGATGGAGATGCAATATTTTGTGGAGCCCGGCACCGATGGTGAAGAGTATGAGAAATGGCTGCAAGCCAGAATTGAGTGGCACAAAAGCATCGGTATAAGAGAAGAGAATCTCAGAGTTTCCCCACACCCCGATGATAAGCTCGCCCACTACGCCCGTGCTGCTGCCGACATTCAGTACAAATACCCAATTGGCTGGCAGGAAGTGGAAGGCATTCATAACCGGTCTGATTTTGACCTGTCGCAGCACCAGGAGTTTTCCGGTAAGAAAATGGAATACTTCGATCAGAAAACTCAGCAGCGATACATCCCATATGTAATCGAAACATCGGTTGGGCTCGACAGAACAACCCTGATGGTTCTTTGTGATGCATACCGTGAAGAAGAGGTGGATGGCGACAGCCGAACCGTTTTAAAACTCCATCCAAAACTGGCTCCTACAAAAGTGGGTATTTTCCCATTGATTAAAAAGCCGGAATTACAGGATCTGGCCCACAAAATTGAGAACGACCTAAAAGAAGATTACACTGTCCTCTACGATGAAGCAGGATCTATCGGGAAGCGATATCGCAGGCAAGACGAGGCGGGTACACCGTTCTGTGTAACGGTTGATTTTGACGGGGTGGAATCTGAAGGAGAAGATACGGTTACAATCAGATATCGCGATAGCATGAACCAAGAACGTGTTCCTGTTGAAAAAATACGGGATGTGATCCGAGAAAACATCAAAAACTGGAAGGCAGGCTAATCTACGCTGAAGAGTATCACGAGGATTAGGGTTCCAATTTGCTATGGCCCTAATCCAATTCCTGCAGCCATTCAATGATCGTTTCCACAAAACCGGGAGCAAAAACTCGTTCCAGCATACCATATTCTCCCGGCATACCTGTGTTAGCTTTCTGAAACAGATGATTAGCCTCTTCAATCACAACGATATCGAGTTCAAGATCAAAGTCGGCCTTTAGCTGTTCGGCCTTTTTTCGGTTTGATTTGGCAGCCACCTGCATATCTTTTTCACCAAATAAAGCAAGCAATGGTACATCAGCTTCGGCAATGTATCCGGCTGTCTCAAACTCAATCATCGACTTAAACCAGCGGCTTTTCGCGGCTGAAAGTTGCCGGTCAACCTGGCTTCGAATAAACGATGACATATCGCCTAACGCAGCACGTTGTTGCTCCGGAAGTTGATTGATCTGATGTTCAAGCCGGTCAGAAAGTTCCTGTTCAATCTCTGTCCAATCGCCTTCAGCCCGAACTATATCGTATATACGTCTTTGAAAGTTTAGATTCGTCTCAAGTACTTCTTCCGTTACACCCGATGCTTCAGAGAGAAGTGTAATCTGTTCGTTTATAATTTCATCTCCCCTCAAAAAAGGACTCGCCATAAATATTATGCCGTTTAAATCGGCTTTTTTTGCGGCAAGAGAGGAAACCATTCCTCCCTGGCTGTGCCCCAAAAGAATAAATCCGGAGAAACGATCCCCATAGTTCATTTTTAGTTCACGCATCACGTCTTCGAGATCTTCTCCAAGTTCGTGAATAGTTGCATCCTGCTCTCCTTCTGAAAGGCCTATTCCCCTGTCATCATATCGAAATGAAGAGTAGCCCTGCTGGTATAACAAACCTGAAAGTTCCCGAAACACACGAAATCCGGCAACATTTTCATCGCGATCCTGAGATCCGGAACCTGAAAGTAAAATAACGATAGGCGATTCAGGCTCGGTAAGAATCAGGCTTCCGCTTATTTGGCCTGCCCGTGTTTCAATTAGGATATCTTCTTCCGGCAATCCCACTCTGATGCCCTGAGTTGAAGGCCTTTTTCTCAGTGAAAAGGGAAATTTTTCACCAAGCTGTTCAAACTCCCCAATGATATGTGGCTCTCCGTTATATAAACGCCCGCTAAAAATGGCAGGCCCTGAACCTGTTTGAAACTGAAATTCAATACGTTCATCCTCAAATACAAGCACTTCGATTGGCAGATTGAAAGCATTCTGCTGCGGAATATCCAGCGAGCCGTCCAGAATTCCGTCACTGTAGGAAAATATGATATTGATGCGGAGATTTTCATCATTTATCTCAATGGAACCCGACCAGTTCCCCTGTAAATCTGATTTATGCTGACCAAAAGGCTGATTTATAAATAGTAGTAAAATGAACAGATAGTGAAGCATGAGAAATAGAAAAGAAGTGAATTTGAGCATAACCGCTTAGACAGTGAAAATATGCTTTATTGAGCCCATTATCCATCGTTTTTTAAATGCATGTGCGAATTTATAACAAGCCCGAGGGCTTCCGTTGTCCAGCTCAGAATTAATAAGGGTCTCATGGAGCAATGGCCAAATAAATTACACGTATATTTTAGTTAATATGCGTGCTGCGTACTCAATTCCAGAAAATATAAGTGAATTATTTTCATATAGTTGATTTAGTGCAACAACAACCAATTCAAGCCTTTAAATTTTTTAAATGCTTGAAAAATCAACAGTTGTTTCGGAACTATCATGAAAACATGTAAAAGCTGCTGGTATGTGAGTACGATTTCGGCACAATACCAAGGTGTAAATATATTTACATAGTTTTATTCAATCTTAATACAATAGTTGCTATTATTTTCTGTTTGTAATGGTAAGAACAACAAATACATATTGCTCTCTTTATTATGACAGTACGCTCAGCTATCTTCCGGTTATTCAAACTTACTACGCTTTCCGCCATTCTGCTGTTTCCCGCTTTGTCAGTAGCTCAATCTGAGATTTCAAGAGAAGATCTGCGTGATATGTCCCGCAATGTGATACCTGAAACACGTTCAACCGAAACGATTGGCACCCCCTATCTTTTTGATGAATTTCAAAACGGGGTAGTAACTCTAAAAGATGGGAATATAACAGAAACACTCTCTATGAATTTTAACGTGTACGAAAACAGAGTTGAATATGCCGATGGGCAAGCCATTCTTGCATTTCTCGGTGACGAAATTACATCATTTGAAATATATGACGGTCCGAATTTGATGTCATTCAAAAAAGGGTTCGAAGCCCGCGGACTGGAAAAAGATGAATTCGTGCAGGTGCTCTCTGAAGGTTCGGCAACAGGTCTGCTAAAACATGAAATTACATTCCAGCAAAATGTACCCACCTACGGCTCTGCCACTCAAAGAGATGAATACGTTACAAACATGAGACTCTATGTTCATGAAAATGGCGAAACCGAAAGAATTCGACGAATGAGTGAACGCGGCATTACCCGAAGCCTGAATGCAGACAGAAACGAACTCAGAAACTTTATCAGTGAGAACAACCTGAATCTTGATAACCCATACGACCTTCGCCAGTTATTTGAATTCTATAATCAAATAAATTAAAAGGTTAGCAATTAAGCTTTAAAAGTTGTTAAATCGAATGGCAAAGAATCACGATTGCCCTATATTGTGCCGTCAATCTAAAAGAGACTGGTACACCGATAACTCGTGATTAAAAAAACTATCACCAAGTAAGAATTAAAATTTAGCAATGCTACGCAGACTTTTTATCATCACTATTACATCCTTATTTTTCATTTCATGTGCCAATCGGGCAAATCAATACCTCACCGAAGATTTTACAGTTGACAGAGAGGATATATCAATCTCGCTGCTTATTGTAGAGCATGACTACTTATTTGATCAGTTTCCGGATCACGTATTTGGAGCTTTGAGACCAGCTGAGAGAATGGTTTTTGATCAGCGTATGGCAGGTATTTTTTCATCAAGAACCGAAGCTTCTGTTGAAGGACTTCTCAACTCCACCACTCTCCTGGAAACTGAGTTCGACCTTAGAAACTTCAATTTACCTGAAGGAGAAATTTCTATGGTTGCCCCTAAACCGGGATCACAACTCAAAAATGGCGAGTTAAGCACCCGATTTGTGGTTCTGTTTGATCAGTTTCATTTTACCCCTTACCAGGCTGAAGTAGGCGGAGACTCTTATGCCGGCCATGAAAACCAAATTGAAGAGCGGCTTCGATTTGAATCAAAATATTTGATCTGGGATAACGAATCGGGTGATGCAATTGCTTGGGGACGCTTAAATACCAACCAACGATTGCTGCTGCAAAATCAAAATGCAACATATACAGGACTTTTAAACGACGCTTTTACCCGCCTGATTCAGGTAAGCCCTTTCCCTGCACGTGGCTAAAGTTAGTAGATTTGTATTTTAAAGATCCAGTAGTTCGTTTATTTGTCCCTCGTGATGCTGAATGTGCAGCGACATGAATACTACTGCCTGCCTCAGGTTCAGATAGCCAGCTCTTGGATGCTTATAGATTGCTTTTTTTAGGCAATCTTCATCACACGTTTCAATCAATCTCTTCAATCGATTCCTGATACGCTCCCACTCCCTTTCCAATTCATCAAGACCTGAAACCGCACCGGTTGTATCTGCCATGGCAGGAGCTTTGTATTTCATCGGAAGGTTTAAACCCCATTTTAAAAGTTGAAACTTTACAGAAGACAAAATACCCGCATTGGGCACATCATCTATTCTGGAATACATACGCTCCATATATTTTAGCGATAATGCCTCTGCTTTAATTATATGTGCGAGAACTTCAGCCATGCTCCATCTTCCTTCACCAGGGCTCAATTCAAACTGCTGTGAATGTAAACTCTCTGCCTTTTTAAGTATAGCAAAACGCTGCTTTTCCAAATAATCGAACGAACGAAGTACTTTTTCTTTCACCTTTAAGATTTCATTTCATGGTTCAAATAAACTGATAAGAATAATACAATTTCCGCAGAACAAATATTTGCCGTTTAAGCCCTATGCCGCTCTATATACAAAAGCCGAATTTTGTGTTTCTGAGTACCAATTTTGAGATATTGACAGATACAGCATCCGTAAATTAAAGTAATTCGACAGATATACATCCATGGCAAATCAGATTTCAAGAAAACGATTCATCACACAAACCGTGGCTGTATTTGCAGCCTCTGCATTCGGATTTCCGGGAATCATCATACCAAGAAAAAAGGAGAAACTTGGTGTGGCGCTTGTTGGGCTTGGAAACTATAGTACGCATTTATTGGCTCCCGGTCTCCAGCTTACCGAACATTGCGAACTTCGAGGCATTGTTACCGGATCACCCGAAAAAATACCCATCTGGCAGGAGAAGTACGCCATACCGGATCGGAATGTTTACAACTATGAAAACATGCACCAGATAGCAAATAATGACGATATCGACATTATTTATGTTGTTACGCCGCCATCACTTCATGCAAAATATTCTATTATAGGTGCAGAAGCCGGCAAGCATGTTTGGTGTGAAAAACCGATGGCTCGAACTGTGGAAGAGTGCGAGGCAATAATAAAAGCTGCTTCTGATAACCGGGTTCAGCTTACGATTGGATATCGGATGCAGCATGAGCCCAACACCCAAACCATTATACGATACGGAAAAGAACAAACCTATGGTGCCATCAGGAATGTAAAGTCGGGTGCAGGTTATCGTGCCTATGTACCTGAAGACGATTGGAGGCTCCGGCTGGAGATGGGCGGCGGCGCGCTTTATGATATGGGTGTTTATCCAATCAATGCTGTAAGGCATGCCGTTGGGTTTGAACCGATTTCTGTTCGTGGTGAACAGATTACGGAACGTACCGATCTTTTTGTTGATGCAGATGAGTACACGGTTCTGGAAATGGAATTTCCTGAAGGAATCATCGCTAAATGTGAAACCAGTATGGGTGATTCTATGAATTATCTGGAAATTGATTGCAAAGACGGCTGGTATTATCTGAGGCCATTTCAGGCTTATAATGATGTTAAGGGTGAAACCAGTAGCGGAACCATCCTGGAGCCTTACCAGGGGCATCAGCAGGCTCGCCAGATGGATAATGATGCGTTGGCCATTAAAGAAAACCTCCCCCCAGTTGTACCGGGAGAAGATGGCTTGGCAGATATTCGCATTGTGAAAGCTGTGATGGAGAGTGCCTCGAAAGGCGGCACTTGGTTAAGCCTGTAAAATTCCGGTATTATGGGTTCAGATAGTCGCCCGAGGAGATTCGTAATGCTTCATCAATTTCCCGGTTATACAGGTAAACCCATGCCATCACTTTGTTTTGATTTTCGGTTTGAACCAAACGCTTTACTCTCTGGTACTCATGCGGGTCGGGGAAATCCTCTGAACATCCTTCATACTTATCAAGATGACTAAACAACTTCGATTCATCCTTAATTTTATAGAGCTCTCCCTTCACAACATCATCCGGATTTTCTGATGCCACCAACCCAGGATACCAGTCAATTTTATACAAACACCCCCGGGTTGTTGCATTGCATAACCGATCGGCGTGTTGATGCAATACATTTTTTACAGGTGATTTTCTGGGAGAATCCGATCGCAGGGTACCATAAACAAAAAGAAAGGAAGCATCCATATACCGGCTTTTCATTTTATTTGAAACTAAAATACAACTTCTGATTCAAGTCAGCTGTGGGAAAGGCACGTAAATAGACCCCAATTTCACGTGAAAAATTTTCAAACTCCAGCCAGTTTAGTTTTACTATCAGATCTCTTTAATCCAACTTCCCGCACAGAAAACA
>SLGA01000244.1 GCA_007123985.1 Balneolaceae bacterium
TTACGCATTTTAATTTCTTATATGCATTTCTGTCAATTCCACTTATCTTAAAAATTATCCATTATAGTTTCTCAGCATTGTAAGTCTATTATCAAAACTAAGTCTTTAATGGAAATAAAACTTTATTTTTCAGTGCCAAAGAGATTTTCATTGTATTGCTTTTTGGAGAATTAGCAAAATTAGTTTTACTTTTTTAATGATGGCCAAGTTTAATTTTATTAATTACCTAATTAAAGTATATAGTTTCTTTTTTACACTACTTACTATACTTGCAATCTCATTTTCTAACATAAGTGCCCAAACTATAGCTGTAGGCAGCCAAATGGATGAGCAATTGCAGTTAAATTTACTCCTACAGGATTCACTCAATTATGGCGCAATTAACCGACCATTCACATTTAACTTTTACAATGTTGCAATCAACAGAAATAATAATCACAACAAATGGTGGCAGCGCCCCATACAATCCTCTGAGATAGAAATTTTCTCAGATTTTTCCGCAGGTTTACTACCAATATCCATTAAGAATACGTTTAACACCAGGATTCCCATGGGGGAAAATAACGCTGCTGCCTGGTATGGGCGAGGACATACAACTGAGTTCACGGGGGGCTTCTACATCAAATCCGAATATGTCTCTGTTAACTTCGAGCCTCATATCATTTACCATGAAAACAAAGACTTCCTGCACCCAAGATTTATCCAGACAGATGCAGCTGGAAATACTCTTTACAGTTCAGAGGGGCTTCGATTCCGGTATGATGCACCATTTCGCTTTGGCCCGGATCCTTTTTCTATATTTAATTTTGGCAACTCATCCATACGACTTCATTACAATAAGGTAGAGGCAGGAATAAGCTCTGAACCACTTTGGTGGGGAGCAATGAGGAGATATCCGCTGATAATGAGCAATAATTCTGCTGGGTTACGACATGTGTTTCTGGGAACCCGAGAACCTCTTAACATTCCTTACCTGGGTAAATTAAACGCCAGATGGCTAGGAGGTTATCCTGCTGAGTCTGACTATTATCAGGGCCCGGAGGCCGGCAGAACACGATTTGTCAACTTTTTGAATATTGCATTTTCTCCATCCATTTTTCCAAATCTTACAATTGGCGCAATAAACGGCAGCTATATTTATCAGGATGGCGGGTTCAATATTTCTCAGATCACATACTTTTTTAACATTTTCGACAGTGCAAACAGAGCAAATCTGGAAGGAGTTGATAATCAGGATCAGATTGCTTCTGTGTATTTTCATCTGGTTTTTCCTGAAGCACGAGCAGAAATATTTGCTGAATTTGCCCGCGAAGATTTCAGTTATGATCTGCGCGATTTCATCAATCAACCAAATCACAATAGTGCATATGCTTTT
Source organism: Balneolaceae bacterium (assembly GCA_007123985.1). GTDB lineage: Bacteria > Bacteroidota > Rhodothermia > Balneolales > Balneolaceae > Rhodohalobacter. Next base: position 1,376 of record SLGA01000244.1, read on the forward strand.
GGGTTTCAAAAAATATCTGATGCTCCATATTTTGACTTTCTGAAAACTCATTTCGAGCTCACTAACATTACTATTCCGCATCTGCAACAAGTTCGTTTTCAGGGAAACTTTTACACACATAGCCAAATTAGGCAAGGAAATACAAATTACGGACAAGTTCAGGGCGCAGCTATAGGGCCAGGATCAAACAGCCAATTCCTTGCAATTGATGCTTACAAAGATAATTACAGAGTTGGCGTATTTACCCAGAGAGTAGCTGATAACGACAATTTTCATTTTGAAAGAGGCTCCGCATCCAATGCACTCTCTGCAAATTTCGGTGATTATTTTCGACACAGAGTTAACCTAAACTTTGGACTTAATTTTCTCTACGGGCCCGGGCCTTTTTATATCAACAGCCGATTAGTTTGGACTAGAGCCTATAATTATGGAAGATTCGATTATGGCCAAATTGATGGCTTTAATGAAGCCAATTACGATCGGAATGATCGTACCAATGTGCAATTTCAAATTGGTATTACATACATTCTATAATCGTTATGAAACAGAATAGCCTGGATACTTACATTCTCCGATTTTCTTTTATGAAAATATTCGTCTTGTTCATTTTTTTGGCATCCATTCACTTTGTTTCTGTTCGTGCTCAAACTATTCCTGTTGACGACATTAAAGAGGAACAGCTTCGCATTCAGCAACTTTTCCAGGGTTCTGTTTATTCCTCATTTACAAACCGACCTGTTTGGAATCATATCTACGATTTATACCTCGATAACTCGGAACAGAGCCATGGAATCTGGACCCGAAAACTTGATACACAAACTTACGATCTCGGTTACTCATTCACTGCCGGTGTTTACAAACCCTCCTTGGCATTTACATCAAACAGTACCGTACCCTACGGTGAAAATAACGGAGCTGCCTGGTATGGACGCGGATTAAACACTGAATTTCAGGGCGGATTCTGGATTACATCCGATTATCTCACCGTTACGTTTAAACCTCATTTCATTCAACATCAGAATAGTGATTTTGAGGTACCTCGCTTCATACCGGCTGATAATGAAGGAAACCGGCTTTTCGTTGCTGAGGCAGTCGGAGATATCATTGACCGGCCTTTTCGCTTTGGAGACCAATCATTCAGCACGTTTGATTTGGGCCATTCATCCATACGAGTTCACTTTAAAAATTTCGAGACCGGCCTTAGTAATGAACCACTTTGGTGGGGTGGAAATGTGAAATATCCGCTGCTAATCAGCAACAATGCACCGGGTTTGAATCACTTTTTTCTGGGAACAAGATCTCCAATTAATGTGCCTTACGTTGGCAACTTTGAATTCAAATGGGTTGGAGCTTTCCCCGAAGATTCCGAATATTTTCTTGCTGATGAAGAGGCGGACCAAAACCGGTTCATGAACGCGATCAACATCTCCTATTCACCGGCATTTGCACCTAATTTCCATGTTGGATTTGCACGTGCAATTCACACGTATCTTGAAGACAACCGTCTTTCCGGCGAAGATATCGGAATGGTTTTAGATCCCTTTCTTTATGCAAATTTCCTTGAAAAACGTGGTGCCATTCAGAATTTGAAGCCAAGAAATCACATGAATTCTATCTATGCCCGATGGATCTGGCCCGAAAGCAGGTTTGAAATCTACGGAGAGTTTTTCAGAGACGATTTTGCGTATGATTCTCGTGATCTTCTAATGGAGCCACGCCATAACAGCGGTTATGCATTTGGTTTTCAACAGATTGTGTTTGCGCCGGCTGCTAATTTCTACAAAGTAAACATGGAATTCACAAATATGACTCCCTCCTACCTTCAGGAAGTACGGCCACAGAACTACTATTACACACATCCGGAAATACGGCAGGGACACACCAACCGGGGTCAGGTTATTGGGGCTGCAATCGGTCCGGGCTCAAATAGTCAGTTTTTTGGAATCGACGGCTATTTTGATCAGGGAAGGCTTGGGTTATTCGTACGAAGACTCGCAGATAACAATCATTTTCATTACATGTACGATCGATCCCTGAACAGACCGGAGGAGTTTAGACAGGGTTTTGGTGATTACTGGAGAAACCGAACCGATCTCACAATCGGCACGCGCGGTCTCTATTCATTCGGTGATATTCTACTGACTGGTGAATTCTCCTGGACCAAATTATTCAACTACGGAAGGTTTGATTACGGTAGGTTTCAGGGGTTAACCATTGCCAATTTTGAACCGTATGACCTTACGAATGTACAGTTCAGGTTATCAGTTAGTTACTTGTTCTAAGCGATCACGATACTGTAGTCTCAAGGGCCGAAAGCATTCCTTTATCTGCATCTAACAGAACCCGGAGCCCAACTGGTATTGTGAGGTTATCAGGATCGTGCCCGATATCTTTACCTGTCACGGCAGGGATACCCAGTGGTTTTATATGATCAGTCAAAACTTCCTTTATGGTAAAGTTTGCTCCTCTTGATTCCGCGCAGTTTGTACATTGGCCAAATATAAATCCTTTCAAATTATCAAGCATACCTGCCCGTTTCATATGCGTCAGCATTCGGTCTATTTTATATGGCGGTTCGGCAATATCCTCCACAAACAGAATTGCATCGGTTAGATCAGGTTGATAATCTGTCCCGATTGATGTAGTTAATACAGTTAAATTACCACCAATAATTCGGCCTTCAGAATTACCGGGCATTAGTGTTTCAAATCCATCTCTTGCTGTAAACTCAACGTCCACACCGTCCATCAGCGTCTTCTGAAAACTATTTTTTGTGATTTCAGTCCAGTCGGATGTTCCGTTAGGTCCATGATAGGTCATTAAACCGCAATGCTTTAGAAAAGCGAGGTGTAATGTTGTGATATCACTAAATCCACAAAAAACTTTAGGATTTGCTTTAATCACATCATAATCCAGATGTGGTAAAATTCTGGCTGATCCCCAGCCTCCCCGAACCGCTACAATTGCATCAATCGAATCGTCATTAAAAAAACGCATGAGATCAAGAGCCCGTTGATAGTCGGTTCCAGCAAAATAGCCATATCTTTCTCTCACAAACTCTCCAAAAACTACATTCAAACCCATTGACTCCAGTATATGACGCATTCTTGCAAAATCACGCTGATCGTGTACAATTCCTGCCGGGGCTGTAAATGCTACCGTATCCCCTTTACTTATCTTTTTGGGTTTTAAAATCTCAAAATCGTGGTGAGGAACTGGTTCTTTATCAAAAAAAACTGCAGGCACTCCCAAGGCACCTGCACTGCTTAGTTTTATAAATTCTGATCTCTTCATCATCAAATAAGCCTTAATAGAGATTTTGTTTGCGAATATACTCTTCAACTTCAACCGGCAAATTCAAACGTTTTACGGTTTCGCTTCGAATCTCCGTTGAAGATATATCCACCTGCTGGTTATTTACAAAAATTGTTTTCTCGAGAATCTCTTCTGCTGCTGAATGAGCTGAATAACCGGGCCTTCGGGCTGCCAAAAGTGTTACTTCATCGAGAAGCTCTTTGTATCTATACCATTCATGAAAATTAACCAGACTATCCTCACCCATGCATAAAAAGTAGATATTTTCAGGGTGAGTACTCTTTAGATAACGAATGGTTTTCAGAGTGTATGAAGGTTTTGGAAGGGATTGTTCGAGATCACTAATTCGAACCTGATGTATATCTGAAAATGCAAGCTGTAGCATTTTCAAACGATGATTGTATGGGGCCTGGGTTCGATCTTTTTTATGGGGAGGGTCAGGTGTAAGCGTAATCAGGATTTCATCAATCAGGCCACTATCAAGAAAACTGTGGACAATATGAAGATGGCCCTGATGAACAGGATCAAACGATCCACCAAATACACCAACCCGTTTTCCCAAAGCTCAGTATTAGTTTGATTGAGCTACGGCTCTGTTTCTAACGTTTTCCAGACCCCGGTTAGCGCGGTCATATAACTCCTCTGCACGACTTCTGTTTTCACCTTGCGGAAACAGCTGTAAGTATGTGCTGTAGCTATCAAGTGCTTTCTCAAATCGCTCTTCCTGACGCTGCTCAACACTATTTTCCGCAAACAACAAGTACGCTTCGATTTGATTCACTAATGCCCTTTCTGCCCACACAGATTCGGGATATTGATCGATAACCAACCCATAGTAAATTGCTGCTGAATTGTATTGACTGGTTCTCATATAAAACTCACCTGCATTAAAATCGCGACGAGCCAGTTTATCGCGCATTTCAGTTATGAGAGCTGCTGCCTCCTCCTGAAATTCGGAGTTCGGATATCGCGAGTTAAAGAGCCGGAATCGTTCAATGGCCCTGTTTGTGTAGGTTTGATCTAATTTAAAACGAGGGCTTAGGTGATAGTACGATTTGGCTTCCCGAAACTCGACTATTTCCCTTCTGGGTGAATTAGGAAAAAATTGCACGTATCTGCTGTATTCCGATGAAGCAAGCAGATATCGCCTGTCTAAAAAATACGTTTCTGCCAAATAAAACTGTGCGTCTTGCCCGATATCGGTTCCCCGCCCGATGGAAATCACGGTTTCAAATGCACGAGCTGCATCTCCATAGTTTTCAAGTTCAAACTGATTCATAGCTTTTTCGAAAGCAACCTCCAGCGTATCTCCCGGCCTGATTAAATCCTGACTACGGCACGAAAGAAGTGTAATTGAAGCAATAATTAAAATAAGTAGGGTTCGCATCAGTCTAAAATTCACGATTCTTTAAAAAGTTAATTAGCTTTAAAAGATCTCCTTTATATTTGGATTCTTCAAACATTTCAAGAGCCTTTTCTGCTTTTGTATAGTATTGATTCATAACATTCTTCGCTTCTTCAATTATACCGCACGATTCGTATAATTCAATGATGCGCAGAACGTCAACGTCTTTCATGGTTTTGTTTTCCAGACAGTTGATTAACCAAGTTCTTTCATCTTTATTGCAATGTTCCAGCACTTGCAGCATCAGGTAAGTTTTTTTTCCCTCATAGATATCTCCCCCTTTTCTTTTTCCAAACTTTTCCGGGTCTGCGGTTACATCAAGAATGTCATCCTGAATTTGAAAGGCTTTACCAAGTGAAAAACCTAATTCCTTCAGTGTATTCAGTTTATCTTCATCCGCATTTGAACAGATTCCACCCATTTCGAGCGATGCTGCGATTAGAGCACCGGTTTTACCTGAAATCATTTCCAAGTACTCATCTGTTGTAACATCCAGGCGGTCTTCAAATTCCATGTCAAGCGCCTGACCTTCACACACTTTGTTGATGCCTTCTAAAAAAACACGATTCAATTTTTTGAAGTCAATTTCCTCAGAAACTTTTTGCAACTGCAGCATCGCCTGTATAAGCATTCCATCTCCGGACAGGATTGCAGTTGAGGAGTTCCACTTCACATGAACGGTGTCATTTCCTCTTCTGCTTTTTGCCTGATCCATGATATCATCATGAATCAAACTGAAATTGTGCACCAGTTCAACAGCCAATGCTGCCGGAATACTTTTTCGAATATTTTTTCCACACATTCCTGTAGCCACAAGTGTAAGTATAGGCCGAATTCGCTTGGCTTTACTGCTTAGAATATACTTTTGTGGATCGTATAGAGTAGAAGGAGCTTCCGGCAGTTTTAGATGATGAATTTCACTCTCAATGAGTGTAGCGTAAGGTTTTAAAAAATCCAATTTGATAATCTGTTTCTTTTGAGCTGCTAAGATACAAAAATAGAGAGTTACTTTTTACTCTATCTCTACGTTACGTGTCTCTTTATCAATCATCCAAATTGAAAACAATCTAGTACCTTCGATATTCAACAACCACTACCTGAATAGATTCTACTTTCGAGATTTACAACAGATGCGAATATTGATCGCCACAAATAGTTATCCAACAAATAAAAATCCTACTCATCAGGTTTTTGTTCGAAATATCTACAACGGTCTGAAGAAAAAATTTCCCCAAACAGATCTTGTTTACAACCGATATTATGAATGGTTCAAATCGGATCTTGGGAAGGGCAATGCTATTACAGGCCTGTTTAAATTTGTGGCACTTATCTGGTCTTACCTCCCCTATTTCATCTACAAAACCAAAAAATACGATGTTATCTACTCTCATGGTGAGCTTCTGCCCGGTATTTTAATTCCAACTCTCCAAAAAATCTTTGGTGTAAAACATATTTGTTACGTTCATGGAAGTGCGAACATATTTACGTTGGAAAAAGGATTTAATTTCATGGTTACGAAATATGTATTTAATAAAAGTGATTTACTTGTTACAAACAGTGTTTTTATGCAATCTGTCATAAAAAAAGAGTATGGCTTACCTAGTACAATTGTTACACCAGGTTACAACACTGATTTGTTCAATACAATACATCAAACAAGAACAATAGATATCTGCTTTGCCGGCTCGGCGGTGCATATAAAAGGTGCTGATTTAATCCTGAAAGCAGTAAATATCAATCGAATATTCTATCAAAAACATGGTCTGAAAATTCACATCTATACGGATGGAGCCCTGAAAGCTGACTACCTGAATTACATCGAATCGAATAATCTAACGGATTTTATCTCCATTTATGAAAGGCTTTCTGATCAGGATTTATCAAAAACATTTAAAAAAACAAAAGTAGTCCTTTTCCCATCTCGCGAAGAATCTCTCGGGCTCATCGGGATAGAAGCGATCGCTTCCGGTTGTGTTTTGATCGCAGCGAATACCGGCGGAATCACAGAGTACGTAGATCACGAAAAGAATGGATTTTTATTTGAAAGAGAGAATGCAGAAGACCTGCAAAAAATGATCGAATACGTTTTTAAGAATTATAATGCGATAAGAACCGAATTTGCAGATATTCAAAAATCTGTTCAAGCTTATTCCCTTGAAATGGGGATTAATCAAACTGTTGAACTTTTCAACTCAATTTTTGCCGGGAAGGATCTTTGAACTTCTCAACCAATTTCGGTGACATGAGAAAAATTATCACCAGAAAGGTAACAAATGGTGTGAGATAGATTATGCCTAAATTTGAAATATGAAGGAAAACAGGGTGAATGCAAAAACCCGGAGTCATTGTAAGAATACTAATCGCCCAAAAACCCAGATGATAGCCCAGCAATATTTTATAGTAGATTATACCACCTCCAACCAGTACTACAAATACCAGTCCAAAAAGCAGATAAAATCCGGCAGGGGTAGTATAGTAGATTGTATCATATTCAAGACTACGATCGTTGTAAACATGAATAATTGAGGAAGTTGGCCGGTTTTGATCCACATAGATGGTTTTTCCGCAATACTCTTTCGCAAACTCAACCTGTGGTAAAACAGTGTAGGTTGTTACAAATCCCCGAACTCCGCTCCATACCGTAAAATAGAAGAGAACAATTCCTGCGGTATAAAGAATTCTTTTGAGTAAGATCTTCATTCAATTACAGTTTTTTACCAAGAGCTGCTGCCTTTTCAGTTAAAATATCAATCATAATCCGGGTCATATTTTGCTTCTCTTTAAGCATGAGATCTCTTCGCACTGCATATTTTTCCGGATTATTATTTTTCAAAATCTTAACTGCTTTTTTCAACGCCTTATCACGATCGGGTTCACTGTTTCTGAAGCGATAGACTATTCCATATTTATCAGCAAGCTCTGTAATATACCCCAACTTAGATTCACTGATAAACAGAGCCGGAACACCAAGCATTGCTGCCTCAGAGCTCATTGTGCCACTACCACCCATCACAAATTTAGAAAAAGCAATCACATCATGAATTTCCTCTGGTTGTACATCAATCCGGTATTTTTCCAGATCTCGCGGGAGTTTATCTTCCGATGAAATCCATACGGTTATATATTTACTCAATCGTTCAGCCATTTCTCTTTTTTGCTGATCTGAAATACCGGGATGACCCCTATCGTGCGCAGCTTTATTCGCCACAAATCTTAACAGCGCATAATTATTACCGGTTATTTCTTTTATGTTCTCATTCGGTGTGAATTGATCCGGGTGCAGATACGCCAGTTCCATATAGGATGGAACCAACTTTTGCCTTTTCGCATCAACTTCAGCGTATGAATCCGGAGAATAAACCTCAGGTTTACAGAATTTAAGAACGGGTTTAAAGAGTACTGCACGCTCCGTGTCGTTAAACATAATGTTAGGTACACCATGCAGTCGAGAAATAAGAGCAAGATATGGTGATGCATGGCTCACGCAGATATCCGGATCAAAGACTGTTACTGCCTCATGCAGCATCCGAAGGCTCTTTACTGTGTACCCAAGTCTGTCGATGATGCCGCTCCCCCCTTCACCTTTATTGTGAAATGTAAAACCATAAGCTGACAGCAATCGATGTGTTACATCTTTGTCCCGGGCGAAAATTTGAACTTTGTGCCCTCTCTCTTTTAAATAAATTAGAGTATTTCGAAAATAGTGAACATCAGCTGGATGCCCGATGTCGAATAAAAATTTCATTCAGTTTTTAAAAACTTAGGATGCGCATTATGTTCAGTCGCTCAAAAAGATAGAGTTTAGGCGCGTAACTTTTCACTCTGAATGTAAATAATTACTAAATGAAACTCATTGATAGATCACCCGCATTAATTTGCGTTTTGCAATTGGTAATATGGTCTGTTGAAACGAAAAATCGAGGCGCGTATTAAAAGCATAAGTAGCCGGATTTGGAAGTTCTTTTTCCTCTTCAATGAGTTTCAGCTTTATCGAGCCAGGTGAATAGTGCGCCCGTCCCTGTTCCATTGATTTCAACAAGCGGGTTTTCAGGGATCTGTATTCATCATCAGAACTGTGGAATAGTGAAAGTTCAAACCGAAAAAGATTCAGCTTTCTGCATTCATTATCAGGTACAAAGAAATAGCCTTCATTTTTGTATGCAGGCAAAATACCAACATGTTCAACTGCGAGGTCTTTCTCAACAAATTCGTGAATGGCAACACCCTCATTAATCACTTTATCAATAGCCGGCAGTGCCCAGTTAATCAAATCAACCACGGCCGTAAGATCGGTACCATCAACAAATACCACCTCGTGCTCAATAGTCCGGTTTACCCAGTCAATTTTTCCGATTCGTTTGGGAAATTTGCTTTTTAAATCCGTGAGTCTTGAAATGATGTCTTTTAGAGTCTTGCGGATTTCAATTAGTTCACTCAGATGAGGGTAAATTTTATAATACTGAAATTCCGTGGAAATCTTTTTCAGTTCATTCAGAATGATATACTGCCTCTTCTCGAAATCATCCTGTACTTTTGTAAATAATTGAAGAGAAAGCTTCGATGCGTATTCCATGATACCTCCTGCGATGATTTGTTGATCTATTTCAAGATCAACGCTATTTAATTGAAAGCATTTTGTCAAGATTGAAAATTATAAGACAGAACATTCACTCAGGTATTCATTTCTTTTACTCTCTCCTTTGAACCAAAATCCATATATTCATGTTAAGAATTTTGAAACGAAATATTCGTTATCTTTACAAAAAAGCGCTTTTATGGATACTCAAAAACAGCTTGACGATTTTCAAAAACGTATTGACAACGGTGAAACAATCGAACCAAAAGATTGGATGCCTGAACGTTACCGTAAGCAGCTTGTCAGGATGATGAGCCAGCACGCTCACTCTGAAATTGTTGGAATGCTGCCGGAAGGGAACTGGATAACTCGTGCACCTTCACTCAAGAGAAAAATGGTTCTGCTCGCAAAAGTACAAGATGAAGCCGGCCACGGTCTTTATCTGTACAGCGGAACTGAAACTCTTGGTGTAAGACGGAAAGAACTGATTGAAGATTACATTTACGGGAATGCCAAATACTCCAGCATTTTCAACTACCCAACACTGACCTATGCCGACATTTGCGTAATCGGCTGGCTTGTTGATGGAGCTGCAATTGTGAATCAAACTATGCTCGCAAAATCATCGTACGGGCCCTATGCGAGGGCAAATCTAAGAATATGTAAAGAAGAGAGTTTCCACAAAAAGCAAGGGTATGAAATGCTTGCAAAAATGGCGAGCGGAACACCAGACCAAAAAAAAATGGCTCAGGATGCCGTTAATAGGTGGTGGTGGCCAACTCTGATGATGTTTGGCCCAAACGATTCTGATTCACCCAATAGTGCAGAGCTTATAAAATGGGGTGTTAAAACGAAAACAAACGATGAACTTCGCCAGCACTTTGTTGACCGATCCGTTATGGAGGCTGAAGCCATCGGTATCACTCTTCCCGACCCTGACTTGACCTACAACGAAGAGACCGGCCACTGGGATTTTGGTGATATTCCCTGGGATGAATTTTGGAGTGTTGTAAAAGGCGATGGTCCAATGAACAGGGAACGTATTAAAGCCAGAAGAAAAGCCTATGAAGAAGGTGAATGGGTACGGAAAGCCGCCAAAGAATACGCTCATAAAAAAAGTCTTGAAAAAGCTTCTTAAGAAATCTCAAATTCATCAGATATCATTTAATTCATGTCAAATCCTGCAGAACAAAACACTGAATGGCCTCTTTGGGAGGTATTTTTCCAGCCATCAAACGGCAAACCATTTGAACACGCCGGTAGTGTGCACGCACCAGACTCTGAAATGGCACTTCAGAATGCGCGAGATACGTATGCCCGAAGAAACGAAGGAATTGCAATTTGGGTAGTACCATCCGATCAGATTACAGCATCTTCTCCGGAGGATAGAGGCCCTTTCTTCGATCCTGCAAACGACAAAGCCTACAGGCATCCACAATTTTATTCTGTACCACGAGCCGTAAAGAAGCGTAAATAGCCAAATTAAGAAATCCATTTTAATGAGCACTTTTGACACAATTCCGCAAACTAAAAAAGAGATATTCACCGAAATTCTTTTGCGGCTTGCTGACGATCGCTTGATTCTCGGGCACAGACTGTCAGAATGGGCCGGACACGGACCTGAACTGGAAGAAGATCTTGCCCTGGCAAACATTGCTCTGGATATGATCGGCCACTCTTCGGCATTATATGAATATGCCGCCAAGCTGGATAATAAACCAGATGAAGATCATTATGCGTACTTCAGAGATGATATCGACTTTAAAAATATCGCGCTTGTTGAGCTTCCCAAAGGCGACTTTGCCTTCACAATTGCGCGGCAATTTCTTTTTAGTTCGTTCAGCTATTTTCTCTACAAAGATTTGACAGATACCATTGATGACGAAGAGTTTAACGGTATGCTGCAGAAACATTTTAAAGAGATTAAATACCATCTTCGGCACAGCAGAGAGTGGGTTTTAAGGCTTGGAGATGGAACCGAGGAGAGCCGGAGGCGAATTCAACATGCTTTCGATGAACTTTGGATGTACACCGGTGAAATGTTCGAAATGGACAAAACTTTCGAATTGGCTACAGAGAACAGATTCTACACAGATGTTTTGAAATGGCAAATCGATTGGAAAGAGTTCATAAACACTACACTTGAAGAAGCAACACTGATTGTGCCCGACTACGATCAGTATATGTTTACCGGGGCGAGAGCGGGGCGTCATACAGAATACCTTGGATTTCTTCTCTCTCAGATGCAGTTTTTACGCCGATCTTACCCAGATGCAGAATGGAAATAATAAATTTATGGCCGAAGTAAAATCTATATCAATCAAAGATATCTGGAAATTTCTTGAAGAAGTGATTGATCCCGAAATACCTGTGCTTAATGTTGTTGAGATGGGGATTGTAAGAGAAGTTCTACTTAATGAAGACAAGCTGATTGTTCGAATTACACCTACATATTCCGGCTGCCCGGCAATGAATGTGATCGAAGATGAGATCAGAAAAAAACTAAAGGAAAAGGGAATTGATCATCTATCTGTTGTAACTGATTATAAAGAAACCTGGACCACCGACTGGATGACTGATCACGCCAAAACTAAACTTAAAGACTATGGCATAGCTCCACCTGAAAAATCCATAGACAATGCTGATTTTTTAACCAATTTAAAAGGTTCACAAAAAATAGTACCTTGCCCTTTTTGTGACTCAATGGATACCAACTTGCAAAGTGAATTTGGATCAACTGCTTGTAAATCACAATATTACTGTGATTCCTGCAAGCAACCTTTTGAACATTTTAAATGTATCTGAATGAAACCAATTGTTTGCATATTATTATTATTTCTCGGACTGGTTGTAAGCGGATATTCACAACTTAGAATTGTCGATTATCAAGATGACTTTGTCGAAGAGACAACAATTATACGACTAACTCCTGAGATGTTTCTCAATGATATGGAATTACCCGGGATAGGTTTTAAGAGTGAACAATCAATACCGCTTCTTGAAAAAAAACCAACCATACTCTTTCTCCAGTTTGGTTCAGGCCTCCTTAGAAATAAATTAGATCTCGATTTTGTTGGGTCAACAAACTTTCCGCTCAATGTAACTCAATATAATAATGCAATCAGGCGACAGATGTTTGATGCAGAACCAACATCACAGCAGAGAAGAAATACACTTTTCCCATTTAATTAGTTTCGCAATTTGCCTTACTGAAGGTATTTCGGCCAAACGGAGAAGTTCGTTTACTTCCATGAGATGAAAGAATTCATTGTAAAGATAACCTCAATTTTTTGATATGTCTCTCATACTCACTCAACTGGAAGATTATATACTCACTATTTCACTAAACCGGCCCGAAAAGTATAACAGTTTTACTGAACCAATGGCATTTGAGCTGCAAAAAGCTCTGGATGATGCCACCTCGGAACAGGTTCGTTGTGTTATACTCAATGCAAATGGTAAAGCTTTTTGCGCAGGGCAGGATTTACCCGAAGTTATGGATCGATCTAAAAATAGTACCTATCAGCTTTCAGATACCGTAAGAACTACTTACAATCCTGTTATCCGTGCTATTCGAACTATCGGCAAACCGGTAATTTGTGCCGTACAGGGAACCGCCGCTGGTGCTGGTGCTAATATTGCATTCTCCTGCGATATCACCGTGGCTTCAACAGATGCTTTTTTTGTACAAGCGTTCAGTAATATTGGTTTAATCCCGGATAGCGGCGGTACATATTTTCTCCCTCGTTTGGCCGGTTTTGCCCGTACAAATGCAATGTATCTGCTCAACGAAAAGATATCTGCTCAAAAAGCTGTGGAGTATGGATTGATTTATAAAGCAACAGAACCAGAGAACCTGAACATTGAAGTAAAATCCATGGCTGAAAAGCTGGCAAAAATGCCCACAAAAGGCTTTGCTCTCTTTAAAGAAGCCATCAACCAAACATTTAACAACTCTCTGGAACAGCAACTATCCCTTGAAGCTAACCTCCAAAGTAAAGCAGGAAACACGGCCGATTATAAAGAGGGAGTTTCTGCATTTTTAGAAAAAAGAACAGCTGAATTTACTGGAAAGTAAATTTTACCTGTATTTAGACATAAAGTAATTTCAACAACTATGAAAACTGACCGAACTGAAATAATTGGCGTAATTGGCGCTGGAACAATGGGTACCGGTATCGCACAAATAGCAGCTTCTCATAACCATTCTGTTATTCTATATGATATTTCAGAGACTCAGATAAATCAATCCAAAGACAGTTTATCAAAAATTCTGATGCGCCAGGTTGAAAAGAAGAGAATGTCTGAGCAAGAGATCAATTCTATTTTGGAGAGAATAAAGTTTACAACAAATCTCGCTGATTGCACGGATTGCAAACTAATCATTGAAGCAATTGTAGAAGATTTGACCGCAAAAAAAGAACTGTTCCAAAAGCTGGAAACATATATTTCTGATACCTGTGTTTTGTCTTCCAATACATCCTCCCTCTCTATTGCATCTATTTCATCAGTATTTGATTCACCTGAACGTTTTTTGGGTATGCACTTTTTCAATCCCGCACCATTGATGAAACTGGTGGAAATTATACCCGGAATATCGACCTCAAACGAAGTAACACAATTTACACGACAACTGATTGATAGCTGGGATAAAACAACAGTAATCGCGAAAGATACACCCGGATTTATTGTGAACCGTGTTGCCCGCCCCTTTTACGGTGAAGCTCTGCGCATTTATGAGGAAGGTATTGCCGAACCCGCCACCATTGACTGGGCCATGAAAGAAATTGGGGGGTTTAGAATGGGACCTTTTGAATTGATGGATCTCATCGGCAACGATGTAAACTATAAAGTAACGGAATCGGTATTCAAAGAGTTTTACTATGATCCGAGATTTAAACCATCATTTACCCAGAAGCGGTTGGTCGAAGCCGGTAGACTCGGGAAAAAATCCGGAATTGGTTTTTATGATTACAGGGAAGGAGCTGAAACTCCCAAGCCCATAACCGACAAAGAACTGGGTGATAAAGTTTTCAACAGAATACTTGCCATGTTAATTAACGAGGCTGCCGATGCTGTTTTTATGAATATTGCTACAGCTAAAGAGGTAGATCAGGCTATGGTTTATGGGGTAAATTATCCAAAGGGATTACTTGCCTGGGCCGATGAGATAGGTTTGAGTTATGTATTAGACACGATGAGTGCACTTCAGGTAGAATACAGAGAAGACAGATACCGCCCAAATCCGCTTTTGAAGCGAATGGTACGAAACGGAGTACTATTTCATGGCTGATAATTCCAAAGATCACGCAGCACAATTGATTAATTATTTACTAAAAAACGACTCCTTCAGCCAATGGATGGGAATTAAAGTTATGGAAGCTGATGACGGTTACTGCAAATTATCATGCAGAATTACAGACAACATGCTAAATGGATACGGTGTAACTCATGGCGGTATTTTATTCTCTCTTGCAGATACCGCACTTGCGTTCGCTGCAGCATCATCGGGCCGGGTTTCTCTTGTTGTGGATCACTCCATATCATTTACCAACTCATCAAAACAAAGCGAATTGATAACTGCTGAGGCAAGTATAGAGCACCAATCACACAAATTGTCTGTAGGAACTGTGAAGATTTCAGATAAAACAGGTCGCACTCTTTGTGTAACAAAGGGTACGATTTATAAGAAAACCGAATCCATCGACATTTCTAATCAGCAGTGATTCTATTTTATAGTTTTCAACATGGAATTGAATCGAACTTTTATTCCGCTTTTACGTACTCTTTAAAAGGAACAAACGAATAATTCGATGGCACTGAAAAACGAAACCCGATCATCCTACAGTACGAAAACTTTTTATGAAGAGTACGTAACCGGTATGAACTCCAGACAGTTAGGAAAAGAGTTTCAATCTGATTCTGAACGGTTAAAACAACTTTACCATGATGCTGTTAAGGAAGCAAACCCGGGCCTCCCCCCTGAAAAAATCCCAATCTATCAGAGAACTCTCAGTGTATTATCTGCCCTGACAAAACGCCTCAATCCTGTACGAAGACTTGTTTTCGGGATCTCACTTATAGGTTTTTTTGCACATTATTTATTCCAGATAATTGGTCTGTCTGGTTTTATTCTACATCCGCTTTTGCTCCCGTTATCCTTTGCGGGAATGCTTGTAATTTTATTGATCGAATTACTTGAAAAATCAGATGTTCAAAAAGAACTCGACTTTGCGCGCGACATTCAGCTCAGCCTTCTGCCACCTTCGAGTATGAGAGTTCACCAAATAGAAGTTCACTCATTTGCGGCTACAGCACAGGAAGTAGGTGGAGATTATGTGGATGTTATCAGATCGGAAAAAGGTACATACATTATTATTGCTGACGTATCCGGTAAAGGGATGAGTGCCGCTCTTTATATGGTGCGAATGCAGGCTTTAGTACACTTATTGATTAAAAAATTACAACCGAGCCCAAAAGAGTTATTTCTTGAACTCAATAATTATGTAAAATCAAACAAGAAGGATAAAACATTTGTAACTGCTTGTGCTGCTTTCTTTCCTGATGGCGAAGATTATTTCACATTTGCCAGAGCCGGACATAACATACCAATTGTTTATAACAAGCAGAAGGATTCAACTTTTAAACTGAATACAGATGGTTTTGCACTCGGTATGACGAATACCAAAGCTCTTCAGAAAAATCTGGTGGAGAAAAAATTTAAATTCGATCCGGGTGACAGCCTGCTTCTCTACACAGATGGCTTGATTGAAGCCCGTAACAGTGAAAATGAAGAGTATGGTGAAGAACGCCTTGATGGGATTCTCTCTATTTACGGATCACTTCATGCCAAAACCATTACACAAAAGATTCAGTCATCCATAGAGCTTTTTATAGGTGATGAGAAGCCGGCTGATGATATTACCTTCACAACAGTACATAAGCTGGACCCACCCAAAAAGCTTAACTGAGCAAATCTAATGCCTTTTGAGAGATTTTTTTCGGGGTTAGCCCAAAGTAATCATACGCTTCTTCATAGGGAGCAGATGTACCAAATTGATCAATACCTATAGCAATTCCGTTACTGCCAACCCACTTGTGCCATCCAAATGTAGCACCTGCTTCGATAGATATTCTTTTTGTAACATCTTTTGGTAAAACAGATTCACGCAACTCCGCAGGTGCTTTCTCAAAAAGATCCATCGATGGCATACTCACAACCCGAACGGAATATCCCTTCTGCTCAAGCAGTTTTGATGTATCTAATGCAATATGAACTTCCGAACCGGTTGAAATAAGAATCAGATCAATATTTTCTTTTGTCTCTTTCTTAAGAATATAAGCACCATTCTCTGCTCCGGCGGCATCACCCAATACGGTTCTGTCAAGGGTTGGTAGTGATTGGCGTGTTAACACCATAAGTGATGGCCCATCATCGGTTTTTATTGCTGCTTTCCAGCAGTGAGCTGTTTCATTGGCATCAGCCGGTCTGAATACATTTACATTAGGTGTAGCTCTTAATGCAGCTAAATGTTCAATTGGCTGATGGGTTGGTCCATCTTCACCCAATCCAATACTATCGTGCGTAAAAACAAAAATTGATGGGATTTTAGAAAGCGCAGCAATTCGAATAGATGGTTTATTGTAATCTGAAAAAACAAGGAATGTACCACCATAGGGAATAATACCGCCATGCAGAGCCATTCCGTTCATAGCAGCTGCCATTGCATGCTCTCTAACCCCATAATGTAAATTACGGCCGCTTCGGTTAGAGCTGCTGTAGATATCCACACCATCAAGAAATGTGTTATTGCTCCCTGTTAAATCAGCTGAGCCGCCAACAAGATTAAATATATGCTTGGCAATACTATTCAGCACAACTCCTGATGATTTTCTGGTGGCCATCCCTTTTGGATCAGTCTCGAATTTAGGTAATACTTGTTCCCAATCATCCGGTAAAGTGCGGCTAACAAATTTCTTAAATGCAACTCCATCAACAGGAAAAACCTTTTGATATTCTTTCAGATTGCTTTTCCATGCTGTTTCAAGCTCGTTTCCTCGCTGAACAGCCTTTCTCATCTCTTTCTTAACTTCATCGGGGATATGAAACTTTTTATCAGGATCCATTCCGAAACGCTCTTTAGTGAGCCTGATTTCTTCATCACCTAATGGTGCACCGTGCGAATCTGCAGTCCCTTCTTTATTTGGGCTTCCAAAACCGATGGTTGTTTTACACTCAATCAATGAAGGGGTATCGGTTTGTTGAGCTGTCTTTATCGCATTTTCAATTTCTGAATGACTATGGCCATCAATTACCTGAACATCCCACCCATAAGCTTCAAATCTTTTTTTCGTATCATCCGAAAATGACAAGTCTGTTGATCCGTCAATGGAAATTCTGTTAGAATCATATAGATAGATAAGCTTACTTAATTTTAAGTGACCGGCAAGTGAAGCAGCTTCATGAGAAATACCCTCCATTAGATCACCGTCACTCACAATTGCATATGTGAAGTGATCAACGAGGTTATAATCTTGCTTGTTGAATGTTTTTGCCATGAACTCTTCAGCCATTGCCATTCCTACTCCTGTACCAAATCCTTGCCCAAGAGGTCCTGTGGTGGTTTCTACTCCAGGTGTATGTCCGAATTCAGGGTGACCCGGGGTCTTGCTGCCGAGCTGCCTAAAGTTTTTTAGCTCATCAAGAGGTAAATCGTACCCGGTCAGGTGTAATAGTGAGTATAACAACATTGAACCATGCCCTGCTGATAAAATGAACCTGTCGCGATCAAACCAACTCGGGTTTTTGGGATTATGTTTTAGAAACTTTGTCCATAGTACATAAGCCACATCTGCCATACCCATTGGCATGCCGGGGTGACCCGAGTTAGCTGCCTGGACAGCATCCATTGAGAGAGTTCGAATGGTATTTACACACTTTTCAGATAAAACGTTGTTATGGCTCATGAACAGGTTTTAGTATTTGATACTTAATTTAGCAGTTGGAAAAGATAGGCAAGTTAACAGCAAGGCAAAAGTTTAGGCCAAAAAAAAGCCACGTTCAATGACGTGGCTTTTAAAAATTGAATTTGGAAAATTTTTAGTTTCCTGTAGGTGAGTGTCCTTCACATCTCAGTTCAAACTGAAGTTCGTGATTGGCTGGGTCTGTAAAGTTACCAAATCGGGCATTCTCAAAAGCTGAACAAGCCTCTTCAACACGCCCCTGTCCTTTCAGTGCCGTTCCAAGTTCAAAGTAAATTTTGGCTTTATCAGCGGCACCACCTGTATGCAATTCAAGAGATCTTCTGGCAGAACTTTCGGCTGATGACCAGTTTCCGCGTTCGTTGTAAATCTCAGAAAGTCTGTAATGTGCTTCGTAAGATGAAGCATCATAATTTTCTACCATTTCGAGCAGTTCAATTGCTCTTGCAAATCTGCGCTCTTCGGCAATATTTACAGCTCTGAAGATTAACTCATCTCGAGCACCGCTTCTTGCACTGTTCAGGGTTCGGGTGTCGTTCACATTTTCAGCAATTTCGATGGCTCTGTCGTACCAGTACATAAAAGACTCTATATCTTCAGGGTCAATCTGCTTTTGTACGATACCTTTTTGATAGTATGCAGCAGCGTAATTAGAGTTCAGGGCAATTGCCTCATCCAGATCAGCCATTGAAGCGTCAAAATTTTCGGCTCTGAAGTTTAAAATACCTCTGATGTAGTAAAGCTGAGGAATGGCGTTTGTAGCCTGTTGCTCAACTTGTGCATCACCAAATTCCTGGGCAGCATCTCTGGAGGCTTTGAAATAATCAATAGCACTATTTACAGATTCCATTGTGCGAGCACTCTGATATTCGCGATAAGCATTAGATGCTCTGCTTGCATATACTCTTGGTAAACGCTCAACTATCAGGTCTGTGATATCGCTAAGCCCCGCATGTTCTTGGGAAATCAAAAGTGCTTCCCTGTACATTGCTATTGCATCGCCAAACTGATTATTACCGGCAAGTTCCTGAGCCTCATTATAGAGTTCTACAGCTTCAGCACGTACTTCGTCTTGTGCGTTAGAGATCTCTGCCAACCCTAAAGCCATAAAAAGTGCTAAGCAGAATGATATAGATAATTTTATTGATTTCATTTTTCCTAGTTGATTTTGGTTCTTTCTGAACAAACGTGCTTAACTTAATGAAATTTTATGTACAAAATCATTAATCAAAGCCTATTTTTGTTAACATAATTTTTAAAGAATTGTTTCTTAGTAAGAAAAATTTGGTTCAAGCCTTCTGTTTTTATAAAAATCGCATACATATTTAACTGCATCGTTGGTATCATCGGTTAAATAGAACAGTTCCATATCGGATTCGCTTATGTATCCATCAGCTACCAGTTTTTCTTTTATCCAGGTTGTTAATCCTTCCCAGTATTCTTTACCAACCATCACAATGGGTATCCGTTCTATTTTCTGGGTTTGGATCAACGTTAATGTTTCAAACAATTCATCCAGTGTGCCAAACCCACCGGGGAAAACAATAAACCCCTGTGCGTATTTCACAAACATCACCTTCCTGACAAAAAAGTATTTAAAATTGATAACATACTCTGGCGAAACATACTGATTAACACCCTGTTCTTTTGGCAACTCAATTCCCAGTCCAACTGATTTACCCCCTTGTTGGTGAGCACCTTTATTACCCGCTTCCATTATTCCGGGTCCGCCACCGGTAATCACTCCAAATCCGTTTTCAGAAATGGCCTTGGCTGTATCAACAGCCATTTCATAGTATTTACTGCCCGGTTCAAGCCTGGCAGATCCAAAAATTGAAATACAAGGCCCAATCTTCAGAAGTGAATCATATCCATCTACAAATTCACCCATTACCTTAAAGATACTCCACAGATCACGGTTACTGTCTGAACCGAATTTATCAATAGGTTTGTTTTGTTCGGTAAAATATTTAGGTGCAGTCATCGCTATTTTCGTTGTAAAGTTACATTAATTGATAAACCGGGTGATCCGTCTGCAAGTAATCCCGGTTGAATACCCATTCGGGCAGAGAGATCATCTGAAACATCAAAACTTCTCATATGTGCGAATACGTAAGCATCAAGAACGTTCAGTCCATAAGCAAGCCCCATTACAACAAACATAAAATCTCGCTGATTTCGAAAACTGTTGCGATTTGATTGAAGCTGGTTGGCGCTTATACCCTGTAAACGTTCGGGTGTTGGGCCAAACCTGAAATCATTATCCTCACCCTGTACTGAGTTATAATAAGCAGCCCTGTAATCCTGATACTCCCCATTCAGATAATGGGTGTAATACCCAACCCCAGCAAACATGGCATAAATTATGGGTACTTTCCATGCCTGTCTGTTCTCTATCTGACCCCAGCCAGGTATCATCATCGATTTAAACAAAACAGATCTTGGGGATGGATAGTCCTGATTATTGTTCTCAACATCAGCCAAAGAAATATCCAGCACATTACTGTAGCGGTTCATTAAAAGCGCGTAATCCCTGTCTATAATATGCTGACCATACAAAGGAGTTTCCGTTAAAAAAAGTACAATTAGAAATAGTATAGTGAGGTTACTCAGCTTCATTCAGCAGCTGGATTAATCGTTCTAAATCATCGTTTGAATAAAACTCGATCCGAATTTCGCCTCCTTTTCCCTTAGCTTTTATATCTACTTTTGTGCCAAGTTTATTTCGCAGTTTTTTCGAGATGTCTTCTAAGAAAGGGTCCGGCCTGGTTTTAACAGATGGTATCTTTTTTGTTTCATTCTTTTTCTCAAGTGAACGAACAAGGTCTTCTGTTTGACGAACAGACAGCTCTTTAGTAACAATTTGCTTCAGTATCTTCTTTTGATCTTTTTCTCTTTTCAGATTGATCAATGATCGGGCATGGCCACTTGAAATGCTTTCATCTCTCACTGCGGCCTGAATAAAATCCGGCAATTGGAGTAACCGAAGCATGTTTGTTACCGTAGTACGGTTTTTTCCCACTCTCTCAGCAACTTCGGCCTGTGTATAATCGCATTCATCAATTAGCCGCTGATATCCGAGTGCAATTTCAAGGGGATTTAACTCCTCACGCTGGATATTCTCAATTAATGCAAATGCGATGATCTCTTCATCATTTACCTCTCGGATGTACGCTGGAATTTCGGGAATACCGGCTAATTTTGTTGCCCGTAATCTTCGTTCACCACTTATCAGTTCAAAGCGTTTTTGCCCGAGATATCGTACTGTAATCGGCTGAATGAGCCCATGCCGTTTGATGGAATGAGATAGCTGATTTAGAGCTTCTTCATTAAATTCTGTTCTGGGCTGATGGGGATTAGGCCGTATGTGTTCAACCGGTATGTTCAGTACTACATTAACCCTTTCGGCGGGATCGATAGTAACCGGAGCAGGTTTTGATTCATTATTTTTATTCTCTCCGGATGATTCGTTGTAATCCGGGAAAAATGCTCCAAGACCTCGTCCCAATACTTTTTTTGCCATGAAACCTCCCTACTTCGACAGCACCGGGCTGGATTTGAATAGTTTTTTATTGTTATGAATAATCTCTCTTGCCAACGATAAATAATTTTTTGCACCTACACTGGATGCATCATACAAAATGGCAGGTTTGCCAAAACTCGGAGCTTCTGCCAGCCGAATATTTCTTGCTACAATGGTAGAGAACACTTTGTCATCAAAATAACGTTTTACCTCTTCTGCAACCTGGTTCGAAAGCCTTGTTCTGGTATCGTACATAGTTAAAAGCACACCTTCAATGTCCAGATCCCGATTCAGATGTTGGCGCACAATCTTAATTGTGTTCAACAACTGCCCCAGGCCTTCAAGTGCATAATATTCGCACTGAACAGGAATTAGAACAGAATTGGAAGCCGTAAGTGAATTGATTGTTAACAATCCTAAAGAAGGCGGACAATCGATGATTATAAAATCGTACTTATCGCGAATTCCTTCCATGGCTTTCAACAGAATACGCTCACGTTCATTTCGGTCTACCATTTCTATTTCGGCACCAACAAGATTAATATGCGAAGGTACCAAATCAAGATAAGGCAATTCGGTATTTCGAATCGTGTCAGATATATCCACACCACCAACCATTACCTCATAAATTGAACTGGTAACAGTACTTGGCTCAATACCCAAACCACTTGTGGAATTACTCTGTGGATCGATATCTATAATCAATGTAGGATGCTCAATAACCGCAAGGCTTGCAGCCAAATTGATTGCTGAGGTGGTCTTTCCAACACCTCCCTTTTGATTTGCAATGGATATAATCTTTCCCATTCTGTTATATGCAATTAATACGTTTCATTGTGAAGCAATATAACCCTCACCACATAGCTAACCAAAATTAGTTATTCACATTGGCAGGTGGAAAACTTCCTTTCAAGGCAGCATATATGTTTGATATAGATATACTTAAGAGAAGTAATGGGCACTTTTGGATGGTGAAATCATCTTCTGCTGCCTGTGAGGTGCAAGTTTTGCTTATTTGGACTTGAAAAAGTTGGATTTGTAACCGGAGTGAGCTTTCTAAAGCTATTTTCGAACATTGAGTCAATTGGTGCTGTACCACTGGCTCTCAGACGATCATGAAAATGAATGATTTCATTAGTATCAATCCATGGTTGCACCCTGTTTTCCGGTTTGCTGCCAACTGCGCTCACTGCAGGTGTGGTTTGATTGATAAAGACCGGGGCACTCACTGCAGCACTATTCATTCTTGCGTTCTCCCCAGCCGGCTCATCACCATTCATCAACAAAAAGCCCGATGTTAAACCGAACAGCACAATAGCTGCAGCCACACCATAAATTGAACCATTGAAAAGATATGATTTTACAGGTTTTTTTCTATTCTGTGCGGCTTGTTTACAAATCTTGTTGATGAGTTCTTGCGGAGCATCAAGGTGTTGTATTGATTCTAACCTGTTTTTAATACGCTTGTGTAATTCTACCTCAATTAACAGGTTTTCATCATTCTTAAGACCCCTCTCAAATTCAATTTTTTCAGAGGGGTCCATTTCATCATAAACGTAACTTACAGATCTGTTTTTTTTGTCACTCATAAATTCTTTGATTCCTTCTCATGTTCTTCATCGAACATTTTACGAAGATTAATCAAAGCGTATCTCATTCTGCCGAGAGCTGTATTAATAGAGACTCCCGTCATTTCGGCAATCTCTTTAAATGGCATCTCATAATAATGCCGCAACATTACTACAGTTCGTTGTTCCTCGGGCAAATTTGCAATATGCTTTAACAAACTTGATGTAGATTCATCGAGCTCAAGTTTTTCCTGCTGCCCAATTGAGTCTTCATCAGGTAATCTTTCGTAAAAATCAGTTTTCGATTCCTCGTCATACGAGCCTGTAACGTCCACAAATCGTTTTTGTTTTCTGATATGATCAATTGTTGCATTGTGCGCAATCCTCATTACCCAAGCTATCCATTTGCCCTGCTCGTTATAGGTATCATCCATCTTTGTGATAACCTTAGTAAAGGTTTCCTGGAAGATATCATTGGCAATTTCGCGGTTTTGAATCATACTAAAAATGTATGAATACACCTTAGCCTGGTGACGGTTCATCAGTTCTTGAAATGCAAGCTGATCGTCCTCTTTTCTGAAAAGATGAACGAGCTCCTTATCTTGCATTCGAGTATAATTTTTCGGTATGTGGTCTGATTTTATGAGTCGCATGATTACAGTAATTATAAATAAGCCCTGTTAACTATCAAAACATATTCTGTTATCGAAACATTCGAGCTACAGAATTGCTTTCTTATGTTATTACACATTATGTGCCAAAAAGTTGAGAACTGACGTTCTTACACTTCCAGTATTCTTTACTTACTACGAGTTTATGCAGAGATTGGATGGAATTCTATAACATTTTAATGTTATTTATCTCACATTTTTTCTCTGAAATGGTTGTACACCGCCTCTCCTGTTTTTCTACCTAAAAATTGCTGCAGAGTTTCACGCGTACTCTCTTTTATTTTTTTCACTGATCCAAATTCTTTAAGTAACTCAGCGGCTTTTTTTTCACCAACACCGGGAATATCCGTGAGTTCTGTTTTAAGTGTTCTTCCTGACCTTTTTTGCCGGTGAAATGTTATCGCAAAACGATGAGCTTCATCACGCGCCATTTGAAGTAATTTCAAAGAGGGGGATCGCTTTGGAATCATCACAGCATCTGTTTTCCCGGGTAAAAAAACCTCTTCAAGCCGTTTGGCAAGGCCTGCAACTTCACAATGTTGCAAAAAATCTATCTCTCTGAGAACTTCAACTGCAGCGCTCAGCTGCCCTTTCCCCCCGTCAACCAATATTAGATCGGGGGGTTGCAGCTTATCCTTCACTACCCTGCGGTAACGTCTTTTCAATACTTCCCGCATCGATGCAAAGTCATCCGGTCCTATAACCGTTTTAATGTTAAAACGCTTGTATTCACTCTTTCTGGGTTTACCATCCACAAAGCAGACCATCGACGCGACGGGATCAGATCCCTGAATGTTGGAGTTATCAAAACACTCAATTCTTCTGGGCAGACGGCTGAGATGCAGATATTCTTTGAGATCCTCAACTGCTTTTGGAATTCTGTTTTTCTCTGCTTTCTCTTTTTCAATACGTCTCTCCCCAAGCTTTAATCTTGCATTGGATAATGCCATCTCCATCAGATGCTTTTTATCACCAATTTTTGGTACATGAATGGGTACTTTTTTTCCCAAAACCTCCCAAAGATACTGGTACAGAGGCTCATCATCGTTCATTTCATTGCTGATGTAAACTTCATCGGGCAACGAACCGGAATCAATTCCACGGGGATCTGTATAATAATCTTCAACAAATGCCTGCATCATAACGTCAGGTGCAATATCCTCAATATTTTTAATATACCGGTGAAACTTACCCACCAGTTTCCCTTCTCTAATCTTAAACAGAACACCACACGCTTCTGAAATATCTTCAGCAATCTCAATAGCAAAGAGATCTCTGTTAATCTTTTTACTGTCTACAATTTTCATTTTTTGATTGTATTTCTGCAAAGAGAGCAGACTATCGCGCAGAGAAGCAGCTTGCTCAAACTCAAGCGCAGCCGATGCTATTTCCATCTCCTCTTTCACCTCTCGCATAAGCCCTTCTGTTTTTCCGGAAAGAAGCCTTTCTACTTTCTGCATTGTAACGGCATATTTTTCTGTATCCCAGTCACCGGAGCAATTCTTGAGATAATCATCAAAACAGGAGTGCCATTTTGGCGCTCCTCTCGATTTATCAATCATTTTTGGAGAAACGGCACAGGTACACAGGTCAAACGTTTTTCTTATAGTCTCAAGCATCCTGCGAA
>SLGA01000008.1 GCA_007123985.1 Balneolaceae bacterium
CGATAATGGCCAAAAACTATCGTTTCGCCGGTAATAATTTCTCCGGAATCTACGGGTTCATCTCCAGTTAAAATGTTCAGAAATGTACTTTTCCCGGCACCGTTTTTTCCGATGATTCCAATTCTTTCACCCCGATTAAAGGAATAGCTGAATTGATCCAGAATAACGAGATCATCGAATTTTTTGGTGATATTTTTCACCTGAAGAACCTGCTTGCCCATGCGGCTCATCGAAGTTTCAAGGCGCAGTTCACTCTCAGGGGTTTTGTCTTGTGCTTTTTTCTTGGTTTCGTAAAAAGCTTTTATCCGGCTTTTTGATTTTGTTGTACGAGCTTTTGGCCCTCTGCGCATCCATTCCAGCTCCTGCTTGAAAAGTTGCCCTGCTTTGGCAAGTTCTGTCTGTCTGACAGCTTCACGCTCTGCCCTCTTTTCAAGAAAATACTGGTAATTTCCTTTGTGGTGATACAGCTCACCGTCACTCATCTCAATAATATGGGTGCAAATCCGGTCGAGAAAGTAGCGATCATGAGTGACCATAAGCAGAGTTGTTGATGATTTTTCAAGGTATGCTTCCAGCCATTCTATCATTTCAACATCCAAATGGTTGGTTGGTTCATCAAGTATAAGCAGATCGGGATCGTCCAACAGCACAAATGCCAGAGCAACCCGTTTTCGCTCTCCGCCCGAAAGTGTGGAAATCGACTGCTCCAGGTTGTGAATATTCAGCACACTAAGAATCTGTTCCATACGCTGTTCATACCCCCAGGCATTGGCAGCATCCATTTTTGATATGGCTTTTTCGAATGCGGCAGCCGTCTCGTCGTTGTAATTTTCAGCCTGTGCATTCGCAGCTCGCTCGTACTCTCGTACAATTTTACCCATTACGGAATGCCCCTGCGAGATAAATTCATTGATTGTGCTGAATTCATCAAGTTCAGGTTCCTGCTCCAGGTAACCAATCCGGATTCCGTTTCTTACCATTACTTCGCCGGAGTCGGCCGTTTCTTTTCCAGCAAGAATTTTCAGAAGTGTGGATTTACCGGTTCCGTTTTCTGCAATGAGCGCTGTTTTATCGCCTTTTGAGATGCCAAATGTGATGCCTTCAAAAAGTGGTTTCAGCCCAAAGCTTTTTGAAAGAGAGTCCGTGGAGAGATAGGTCATGAATGCTGTTGACTTGAAAAATAATTTCTCAAAAGATAATGATTCTCAAGTTAGGAAACGGATAATCTCTGCCGATTTCATATCAGCAAACTATTTGATGAAATTTCTGTAGTCTCGTTGCAATCGTTAATACTTTTTCGGACTGCTAAAACGCATATCAGATACCCCTCTCAACTCTTTATGCTTTGTTTTTCGCCCATTCACTCTCTCTCTCCACATCCTGAAACTGGAAGGCTTCATTTCTGATCGCATTAATCTAATCACGCCTTTTTCATTCAGGCCAAACTGTTTTTCTATGGCTTCAAAAGGGGTTCTGTCTTCCCATGCCATTTCTATTATTCGGCTGATTTCTGATTCCTTCATCTGTTCTATTCTTGAGAATTATTACAGATAAACAGCATATCAAGAAGAATCGTTTTCGTTTTTTTGACGATCACTAAAAGATTAAGACATACTAATCTCTTATCTTTTCGCATATTAAAATCAAATTGTCCTCTACTATTTGTTCTCAAATTGATGAAAAAACTTATTCTCCTGCTCACAATACTAATATGCAGTTCAACTGTTGTTTTTGCTCAGCTAAGTGCCGAACTCGACAGCATAACCGTAACAGCCTCCAGAATTACCACCTCAATTTCAGAAAGCGGTAAAAGCGTTTCAGTTATCACACAGGAGGATATCCGCTCCATGGCGGTAACATCGGTTGATGAGCTTCTTCGATCTCTTCCGGGGGTGAATATCAACGCAAGGCAGGGCTTTGGAGTACAGGCAGATGTGGGCATTCGCGGCAGTACATTTTCACAGGTTCTCTTTATGCTGGATAATGTACCTTTGAATGATCCGCTTACAGCCCATTTCAACACAAATATTCCGGTTTCTCTGTCAGAAATCGGCCAGGTTGAACTCATCAGGGGCCCGGCAAGTACGTCATTTGGAGCTGATGCCGTTGGTGGTGTAGTTCACATCAAAACAAAAATGTATCTTGAACGTGAAGTTGAAACGCAGAACGGATTTTTACGCCATCTGAATGCGGATGTTGGCACGGGAGAAAACGGCCTGAGAATAATGGATACAGCCGCGGAGTTTCAGGCCAATAAATGGAGGCTCAGTGCTTCTGTTCGAACCACCAGTTCTGATGGAGAAACATTTACGAATCCCGGATTTATCGAGGGAATTTCAAACCAACAGGAGTACAACAGTTATTTCAGCCTGTTTAACACTTCAGTTGCAGTATCACGCCGGTTTGGGCAAAACTGGTCTTGGTATGTTCGGGGCGGCTATGATAAGCGGGATTTTGATGCCCGTTACTTCTATACACGCAGTATTTTTGATGAATCCGTTGAAGAGATTACCAACCGATGGGGCCTGACATCACTCAGCTACAATAACGGGAACCACAGATCCGAATTTAATGCCTCATACAGGGTAGTTGATGATATTTTTGATTTCAACTCTGCAATTGCTCCCGCTAATGAGCACACAACCGGACTTTTGTTCTTGAATCTCTCACATCAGTATGAATTTGATGCGAATCAATTTCGGTTTTTGGGCGACCGATTGAACAGAGTACGCCTGATGGTTGGAGCTCAGTATCTTGATAAAAACATCGAAAGTACCGATCGTGGAAATCATCAGGAAGCAATGGGTGGGATTTACGCCATCAGTTCGGCACGATGGAGCGGAGGACTCAGTATCACTTCAAGCCTTCGCTTGCAATTTGATGCATTGGGAAATGCCGATCTGCTGCCACAACTAAGTGCTGCATATAACCTCGAAAACATCACTTTAAGAAGTTCTATTGGCCAGGCAATCCGAACAGGTGATTTCACCGAGAGGTATATCTCCTCTGCCCTGCCGGATCTAACGCCACTCAGAAATATTGGCAACCCCGATCTCAAACCTGAAAAATCGCTGACCATTGATGCCGGTTTTGACTGGACACCCAACGCTCAGTTTAAAATTTCGCCAACCTTTTTCTATCGCTCATCCAGTAATTTGATTGATTACTCTTTAACCAACTCCAATCAGATCACAAATGCAACAAATTTGCTGCCCGGTGAGGACTATTTCTATGCTTCTAACATCTCGAGCAGTGAGGCTCGCGGGGTAGAAATTTTTCTCAACGGGAATTTCCGGATTAGTAACAGCCGCTTGGTATCGGTAAATACCGGTTATACCTACATCAAGACAACCAGCGATCAGGAGACGGTTTCAAGATATATCGCCAATCATCCATCCCATCAGGTTAGTTTTTCGGCTGATTACAGAACCTCCGTTTTTTCAATTCAGTCACAGTCAGGTTACTATGTACGTTCACCGGAAGCAGAGGCAATCGTATCCGGCGATGTACCTGCATCGTATTTCATGACACACCTCAGAGTGGCAATTACACCGTTTGGTGACGGTGTTCAATTTTACAGCCGAATTATTAACCTCACCGATACCCAATACCAGGAAATTCTGGGTGCGCCAATGCCGGGCCGCTGGATAATGGGTGGTATCCGGGTTTCGCTTTAAAATATTAGGAAGAGTTAGCATACTTCACCAATTCTACTTGCTGTATTCGCTCAACTTTCACAGATTAACGAATGGCCTTTTTTATCAGAAAAGCATTTCGTTCGGGACCTGTCAGGCTTAATTTATCTAAGGGCGGGCTTGGTCTCTCTGTTGGTATAACAGGTGCAAGGTTAGGCCTGAATCGCCGCGGTGCCTACGTTTATGGCGGCAGGCATGGCCTCTACTATCGCAAACAGCTCGGTACTGCTGCCGGTAAAAAGAGAGTACAACAGCCGGGGGGTTCTAAGAACTATACACATCAAAGCGGCACAGTTGACCTGTTCAAAGACACAGGCACAACATTTGAACCTGTTTTTAAAGGTCTCAAAACCTACCCTTTTCCGGATTTACAATCTGAAAATGAACTGCTGTCAGTTCCATTGTTAGCTGGTATTCTTCTGGTGTTTGTAGTTGTAGGTTCGGTTTACAATTCTGCAGCTCTCTGGGCGGTACTAATAACTCTTTTCACTTTTCTAACTGCTTTTTGGTTCAGAAACTATCTTTGGGAAAAAAGAGGTCTGGATCTCGTTGAAACACTTTCAAAAAAATTTGAACAGTCACCGGACTCAGTGATTCGCCAGCAAATTGTGGCATACAGGGACAATGCACCAAAACGATTTTCCACTCACCATCTCGGCGATCTCTACTCTATATTGCTGCAAATTTCTATTGAACACCCTGATGATAAGCACATAAGGATGTTCAACACTTTAGAAAAACTGATACCTCTTTCGGATTCCATCAAAAACCGAATTAAACGTGCATTCCTCTCACAAGCACTTGAACATGCGCTTGAAGATCATCTGCTCACAGAAAGTGAGGAAAATCAAATAAGAAACCTTATTAAAAAGCTGAATCTTCCGGCAGATTTTGCCCGTGAAGAGTTCACCTACCTTGAGCTGGCATCTGAAATAAGACAAGAGATGGAATCGCCTCTAAAAGAAACTGAAGCACCCATTCCACTGGTTAGAAACGAACACTGTTTTGCAGTATTCGATGACGCCAGGCTTCTTGAAGAGCGTGTTCTGAATCGTTTCCAAAGAAACCATGTACAGTACAGGGAACTCGGGTTTGAGATCCAGATCAGTGGTACATTGACGATCACCGATCGAAGATTAGTTTTAACCGGCCGAGGATCACGGGAGTACAGGCTCAATCGAATTGCTGATATTATCACAGATCTTGAGGCCAATGTTATCGAACTGATTCTCACTAACCGTAAGAATCCGGTATTTATTACTCATTCAAAAATCTTGCTGTTAGCATCACGAATAGAAAAAGTACGATCAGCTTTTTCCTGAGAAGCTACTTATTGAGGTTCACTTTCCATTCTAAAAGCGATACCTTTTTGAAAAAATTTTAATTCACCTCAAAGCAGTATGAAAAAACCACTCTCATCAGATTTTGTAATTGGATTTTTAGGTGCTGGTCAGCTTGCGCGGATGTCTGCATTGCAGGCATTCAGATATGGAATGCAGGTTGCTGTATTCTCCGATCGTACAGAAAATGAACCTGTTCAATTTATGACTCCCCACTCTCTATCAGGTTCATTTGATGATGTAAATTCGATGCTTGATTTTGCAAAAACATGTGATGTAATAACACTTGAAAATGAATTCATTGATTCTGCCGTACTCAAAGAGCTCAGTGAAAAGTCAGGCACACCCATTTATCCAACCCCCGAAAGTTTCAGCCTCATTGAGAATAAACTGATTGAAAAACAGACGTTTGAATCTGCCGGTATTCCCGTTACACCCTATCTTTTAGTTGACGATAAAGATGCATTAATTCGTTTTGGAGAGGAACACGGCTGGCCGTACCTGTTGAAATCATCAAAAGGCGGATATGATGGATACGGTAACAAAACTGTAAGAAATATCGAAGAAGCTTTGGAAGCATTTCATAAACTTGGCGGGGGTGCCGGGCATGACATCCTTGCAGAAGCTTTTGTTGATTTTACCCACGAGCTGGCGGTACAGGTTGCTCGGAATGAAACCGGGTATGTTGTCTATCCCTGCTGTGAAACCGTTCAGAAAAATCATATTTGTGTAGCGGTCAAATCACCCGCTCCAGTATCCGAAACCATTCAGCAACAAGCACAAAACCTTGCAGTTAAAGCCACTGAGGCCATTGATGGGAAAGGAATTTTTGCATACGAATTTTTTCTCACCACTGATGGCAGTCTATTGCTGAATGAATCAGCCCCCAGGCCACATAATTCAGGCCATTATACCATAGAAGGGTGCGTAACATCGCAGTTTGAAAACCATGTTCGGGCTGTTTGCGGGCTTCCCCTCGGTAGTGCCGAAATGATTGAACCGGCAGCTGTAATGATCAATCTCCTGGGAACAAAGAACAGGTCTGCTGTTGTGGAAATCTCGAACGAAGCAATGGCAATACCTCATTCCCATCTTCATTCATATGGAAAAATTCAGAGTAAACCCGGGCGGAAAATGGCTCATTTCACTCTCATTGGGAATGATTTGGAGGCAACTTATAAAAGAGCTATTTCACTTACCCGAAAGGTTGAGATTTAACTAAGTATTCTGAATGCTTAACCCTTGGACTGGTTTTTTTGCATCATGGAGAGTTGCCAGAGATCTGTGTTGTTTAATTTCAGAAGCGGCTGCATGGCAAGTTTGCCGGTTTTACCGATCTGACTTTCCAGGTAATTAAGTTCCATAAATTGGGCCTCAATTTCAGGATCAGGAGGCATCTCAAAACCGTTCTCTTTCATGATTAGTATACCCTTGGCCTTGATGGAAAGTTCGAGATAAACCCTAAGGTAACAAATGATATCCCCTACAACCGAAGGTGTGAATTTATTCTGAATGGATTTGAGATAATTCCCAATTCGGGTTTCTGAAATGTTTCCGGCCATCAACAGACGAAGCATCTCCAAATCACTATCTAAGCCTGTTCCCAGCCATTTTCTGGTATTTTCTTCGCTCTGTTTAAAAATCATGATGAAGATGGGAGGAAGCAGCAACATTATGAGCAGTGCAGAAGTAAGAGGCGGCAAAATAAACATATTGAACAATGCATGAAGCAAAATGGCAGTCGTTAAACCGGGTAAAAACAGTACTGCCTGAGACCACTCTTTACGATCAGATAAATCTTTTGAAATAATTGCTGCGATTGCTGTTGTACCACCATGCATAATCGCAGTGCCAAATCCACGGACAAACCAGGTTAGGAGTCCTGCCTCTGTGAGCATATTCATATAGTAGATATTCTCAATTATGGCAAAACCGGCACCAATGGCAAAGCCCAGTATAGCTGCATCAACCATGAAGCCAACCTTGCTCGCCCTGATGAGGTAGACCACAAACAAGAATTTTAAAATCTCTTCACTCACCGGTGCCACAAACCTCGAAAATGAGACAGTACTGATATCCAACAGGTTTATAAGGCTGCTATTGGTTAGAATAGCCAGAAATGCAACCGTAAACCCAACCAGAATTGCTACTATAACCTGACGAACTTTCACAAGCTGAAAGCTGTCCATCACCCTCATAAAAATCAGGAAAATCAGAATCGGCAAGAAAGCGATCGCAAATTCAGCAGCAGTTTGCATCTGTACTTAATGTTGAACGGTTACCGCATTATACGAAGTGAAAACATCAGTTCATCACTCCTTTCACCCGTAATATCATTCCAGGCTGATGCGTAGCCGGCGGAGAATGTAGATTGTAAAATAGAAAACATCACCAGCCGAACATCCAGTTGTGCACCAATATTATAATATCTTTCCCTGAATTCATCACTATCTATGTTGGTCACCAAGCCGGATGTAAACAGATTTAACTGGGCCCAGTTTGCGTAGAGATTCATAAACCCTGCCCTGCGAAACCGTATAGGCGGTAAAATCCACTCGGCCATCAACTTTGTATAATTTGTACCGCCCACTTCATTTATTTCGGCACCGGGAAGTGTGTAAAATGTGCGGTATCGTCGGCTGGGCTGGTAGTCAATCCAGTTATTGCCAAAGCCACCAAAGTAAAAGTTACCCAACGGTTCGCGCCTGGGTGAAAAGGAGATCCCCGCTGATGATCTCAGCCAGAATGAGGAGTGATTAATCGGCAATGCAAACCCATAATCAAGGTTTTGATTGATCCGTGGAAACAACCTTCCTTCCACGATGTTGTTTGAGCTTAAAAGGTCCCACATGATTCCCTTTTCATGATCAACCGCTCCCAGAGAAAATAGAGTGGACCGATAGCTCAGGCGGGCATTTACACTCACGAAACTATCGAACGATGTAAGAATATTCTGAAAATCAGGTAACCGTTCCATGCCACCATAATATGCAGTTGTGATGTTGAGATCCATGTTCCGCGGCACTTCATAGATCAAATTT
This sequence comes from Balneolaceae bacterium, assembly GCA_007123985.1. Taxonomy (GTDB): domain Bacteria; phylum Bacteroidota; class Rhodothermia; order Balneolales; family Balneolaceae; genus Rhodohalobacter. The sequence goes on from SLGA01000008.1 coordinate 8,077, forward strand.
TTATTGTAGCTTATCCCCGCAGAATATCCTTTACGGCTGGTTTTGGTTGGCCCGAAGAGATCATAAAAATCGGCCGCATTATAATTGGCAAAAAACCTCCATGATGGTAACTGATAGCTGAAAGATGCATGAAACTGCTCATTGTTCGGAACATTTGGGTGTGGTGTCCATGATGCGGTAATGCTCATGCTGTGAAGACGAAGAAGATCGTTAAAATCAGCCCTCATCCCGCCGGCTACGTGATCTTTATAGCCCTGAATCACCGGATACGCAGAGCTAAATTGTAGATTTTTGAATGATGAATAATCCGATTGTCTGATAATCAGGGTATCCACATCGATGGTAGCGGGTGATGGCGGGGGAAGCATCAGATCCATCACCATTGGGTGATTTTCCACAATTTCCTGCCCAAGGAAACGGATGGCACTTACCCTGTTTGCGGGTTCATTCGGAATTTTTACAGGGAGAAAACCCTCTCCCGTATATTCAAATGCTATGAGTGAATCCTGCCAAACCGGAATGGGTTTAAACAACCCGGTTTCAGCATTGGTGAGCCATCGAATCTCCTCCGTTTCAAGCTCGTACCGCACAATATTCGATACGCCGCTGTAATACGTTGATCCGAACAGAAAATCACCCTCCGGAGAAAAGGTGAAGCCTGCCGGTGAGCTTTCAGCAAAATCAAAAATTTCTCTTGGGTTGAAATCTCCGGCAAGGAGCTCTTCAGTCTGCATCATCATCAGTTTTTGAAACCCGCTTACATCAGCGATGGCAGCCGTCAGAAGTTTGCCGTCCGGTGAGATGTCGATGTCAAAAATATCTTCACCGTAGGGCATAGAATGAATACGGTTCCATTCGGTGTAGGGATACGGAATTCGAATGATCGACACAATACCGTTGTAATGCCTCACTCCCCAAAGCGATTTATCAATAGGATTGAACGCAAGATCCCCAGCGCGCACATTTCTGATTAACCTCTGACTTTTTCCTGTCTCAACATGCACGGAGTAGAGATTTCGCCAGCCGTTATTATCGTTTGTATAGAAAAGGGTTGATGTTTCCGGATCGTATGCCAATGAACTTACAAAGTAGAGTGCCGGACCCTTGATATCCACCAGTCTGCGCATGGATCCATCATTCGGGTTGATAATGGCAATGTGAG